>NZ_SOGH01000014.1:0-1194 GCF_004402305.1 Cryobacterium sp. TMB3-10
AACCCGGAAGCTAAGACTCTTTGCGCCGATGGTACTGCAGGGGGGACCCTGTGGGAGAGTAGGACACCGCCGGACTTAACTTAGAAACACACAGAAAAGCCACCCCACCCGGGGTGGCTTTTCTGCGTTTAACCCCCACCCAGCCCGGTTCCGCGAATTGTGAGAAAAGCACCAGGATGCGCGAGTTTTCGGTGCCTAACTCACGGCTCGCGGAGGCGGCCAGCCGTGATGTCCTGTAGACTAGAGCAATCGAAGCTTGATGGTTCGAAACGACTTGATGGCCGGCACCTAGGTGCGGGCATCGCACATTGTTTCGGCGGCCATAGCAAGAGGGAAACGCCCGGTCACATTCCGAACCCGGAAGCTAAGACTCTTTGCGCCGATGGTACTGCAGGGGGGACCCTGTGGGAGAGTAGGACACCGCCGGACTTAACTTAGTCAAAATGGCCACCCATTCGGGTGGCCATTTTGCCGTTAACGTACNTCAAAATGGCCACCCATTCGGGTGGCCATTTTGCCGTTAACGTACGCTGGAGAAGTAGTCCGGTACGTATAGCCACACCTACAGGAGATAAACAGTGACCCCCACGGAACGCAACGGGAACGACGCACGCGACAACGGGAGCGGCGATCGTCGCACCGGCGGCTACCAGGGTGGTCGCGGAGGGTCGGACCGACCCAATCAGGACGGCGCCCGCCCGCCGTACCGCGGCAACTCCGACCGCCCGCAGCGCGACGGAGACCGTCCGCCGTACCGTGGCAACACCGGCGGAAATGACCGTCCCCAGCGTGATGGCGATCGCCCTCCGTACCGTGGCAACTCCGACCGTCCGCAGGGTGGGGAGCGTGCACCGTACCGGGGTAACTCCGACCGTCCGCAGCGCGATGGCGACCGCCCGCCCTACCGCGGGAACAGCGATCGCCCGGCGTACCAGGGCAACTCGGACCGTCCCCAGCGCGATGGTGACCGTCCTCCCTACCGTGGCAACTCCGACCGTCCCGCGTACAAGGGCAACAGCGATCGTCCTTCCTACAACTCTGACCGTCCGCAGCGCGACGGCGACCGCCCTCCCTACCGCGGGAACAGCGACCGCCCGGCGTACCAGGGCAACTCCGACCGTCCGCAGCGCGACGGCGACCGTCCTCCGTACCGGGGCAACAGCGACCGTCCGGCATACAAGGGCAATTCCGACC
>NZ_SOGH01000003.1:0-68959 GCF_004402305.1 Cryobacterium sp. TMB3-10
AGCTCCTCCCAGAACCGACGACGAACCTCACGCGGAAACCCAACACGACCACCCATAACCAACACCTCAATCAATCAGGTGTTGCAACGACCCCCTGAACCCAAGGGGAACATGTGTCCGGACGGGGAACAGTTAGGCCGGCGACTCAGGTGACCCTGACCCAGCCGGTCGCTCGTTCCCGCACCGAGCCCTCGAGGTCGAGGGTGCCCAGCGCCCCGAGCACCGCCACTGTCGACAGTCCGGAGCGCCGGGCAATGTCGGCGGCTACGCGAGGCGCCCGCACGCTGAGCGCATCGAATACCCGCACCTGATCGCTCGTGCGTTCCCGCGGCACGGTTCCCTCAGCATCCCGGCCGGCCGTCCCGGGCACGTCCAGCTCCAAATCCACGCCCAGGCCGATGAGCTCGGCCATATCGGCGGCGCTGGTGACGCAGATGGCGTCGTAGTCCCGCAGTAAGCGGTGACAGCCGGCCGAGGTGGGCGAGGTGACCGGGCCGGGAACAGCGCCGAGCGGGCGTCCGAGCGCTGCCGCGTGCCCGGCCGTATTGAGCGATCCGGAGCGCCAGCCCGCTTCGAGCACCACGGTGGCCGCACTCGAAGCGGCAATCAGCCGGTTGCGTTGCAGGAACCGCCATTTGGTGGGCGGCGCCCCACAGGGCAGCTCGGACAGCACGGCGCCGGCCTCGACGATGCGGGTGAGTAGGGCGTCGTGTCCGCTGGGGTAAAAGCGGTCAACTCCCCCGGCCAGAAAAGCGACGGTCGCTCCGTTGCTGGCCAGCGCCGACCGATGTGCCATTCCGTCGATCCCGTAGGCCGCCCCCGACACAATAGCGAGTCCCCGGTCGACCAATCCCGCCGCCGCCTCCATCGCCACGTGTTCTCCGTACCCTGTCGCAGCGCGAGCGCCGACCAGGGCGATGGAGTGGCGGAGCGCCGCCAGGGCATCCGGTTGACCCCGCCACCACAGGGCGAGCGGGGCGTGCCGGCCCAGGTCGTCGACAGCGCGGGGCCAGAGCGGGTCGTTGGGCAGGAGCAGTGCCGTTCCCGTGCGCCGGGCCTGCTGCAGCGACCGGATCACCTCGGTCGACGACAATCGTGGTCGCCATCGGGCGAGTGCCTGCTCCAGCTCCGGGCGGAGTCCGGAAGGATCACTCGCCTCGTGCTCGCCGACGGAGTCCGTGAGCGTGCCGGCCAGTCGGTCCGGGGGCCACGCCTCCACCACCGAGCGAAGGGCCGCCGCCGCGCCGAGCAGGCCCACCACGGCGCCGGCGACCCCGTCCCCCGGTTCGGCGATCGTGGTCCAGGCCGCTCGGGCGAATACCTCCCCAAGGTCGGAGAGCCGCGCAGAAGTGAGCTCGGCATCGGCGGGCCGGGCATCCGCCGGCTGCTCCTCACCGGGTGCGGCGGCGGCCGGGCGAACGCCGGCGGTGAGCGAGGTCACCACCGCCTCGTCGATTCCGAACAGTGTCATGACGCCATTCCCTTCCGCAGGTACAGGGCCTGCCCCACTTCGTCTGGCCCGGGTCTGGCGACTCCGGTCAAATCCGCGACAGACCACGCCACCCGGAGTATCCGGTCGTAGCCGCGCATGGTGATCCCACCCCTCTCGAGGGCCCGGTCGAGCATCGCCGTGACCGGGGCGCCCAACCGTCTCTCGGAACTGCGCAGCCAGGGTCCTGACACCTGCGAGTTCACCGTCCAGGGCGTTCCGGCCAGCCGCTCTGCCGCGGTTTCCCGCGCGGCCAGAACGCGGCTGCGGGCCACCGCGCTGGACAACCGGCCGCCGTCGGCCGAGATGCGTAATTGCGCTGCGGTCACCCGGGTCACGGTGAGTTGGATGTCGATGCGGTCCAACAGCGGGCCGGAGATGCGGGCGAGATAACGGCGCCGCGCGTTCGGCGGACAGCTGCATTCCTGATCGCCGGCGCCGTATTGGCCGCACGGGCACGGGTTCGCGGCCAGCACCAGCTGGAATCTAGCGGGAAAATGGGCGATGGCGTTCGCCCGGTGGATGCTGATCCGACCGGATTCCAGGGGCTGTCTGAGAGCGTCGAGCACCGCACCGGAGAACTCAGGTGCCTCATCCAGGAAGAGCACCCCGTGGGACGCCCGCGCCGCCGCACCCGGCCGGATCTGCCCGCTGCCGCCGCCGACCATCGCGGCCGCCGTGATGGTGTGGTGTGGCGACTCCAACGGGGGCCTGGTGATCAACGAACGCCCCACCGGACGGCCGCTCAGCGACCGCAGCGAGCTCACCTCCAGAGACGCGGCCGGGCCAAGGTCGGGCAGCAGCCCCGGCAGACGGGCCGCGAGCATGGTCTTGCCCGCGCCTGGCGGCCCGAGCATGAAGAGATGGTGACCGCCGGCCGCAGCCACCTGCAGGGCCAGGATGGCCTCGTCGTTGCCGACGACGTCGAGCAGGTCGAGGCTCTCGTCGGCCGGGTCGTCCTCAACGGGAGCACGCAGCACCTCCACCTCCTGGGGTTCCAACCTGGCACCGTGCCAGATCAGCGCGTCACGGAGCGACGACACCCCCACCACCCGGATCCCCGGCACCAGGGCCGCCTCCTCGGCGTTGCCGGCCGGGACCATCACCGTGCGGTGCCCGAGCCGCGCCGCGGCGATCACCGCCGGCAGCATGCCGGGCGTCGGCCGCAAGCGCCCGTCCAGGGCGAGCTCGCCGATGTGCACCACAGCGCCCACCGACGCGGCCGGCACCACCCCGTCCGCGGCCAGACAGGCCACCGCGATGGCGAGGTCGAAGCCGGAGCCGTGCTTGCGCAGGGCGGCGGGCGAGAGGTTCACGGTGAGCCGGTGACCGTTCAGCGCACAGCCGGAGTTCTTGGCCGCGGCACGCACCCGTTCGGCGGCCTCGGCCAGGGCCGCGTCCGGAAGCCCGATCAGCCGCATCCCCGGCAACTGGCTGGAGATGTCGGCCTCGACCTCGACAAGCGACCCGGCGAGGCCGATGAGTGCGACGGAGTGGGTGCGGGCCAGGCCCATCAGAACACGCCCTCGAGGTGTTCGACACTCGGTGCGTGGCCCGGGCGGGCGATCACCGCGATGGCGTCAATACGGATGTGTCGCGCCCTCGGCTCGAATTGTGCGCACCAGGCCCCGGCCAGCCGGCGCAGCCTGGCCAGCTTGGCCACCGTGATGGCCTCGAACGGATGCCCGTATCCGGTGCCTGAGCGGGTCTTCACCTCGACGAACACAATGTCGCCATCCTTGGCGACGATCAGGTCGATCTCACCCTGCCCGCACCGCCAATTGCGCTCCACCACCGTGTACCCCGCCCGCGCCAGGTACTCCGCGGCGCAGTCTTCGCCGCGCCGGCCCAAATCGTCTTTGCGTGCCACGAGCACCTCCGCGACCAGCATGCGAGGACCGGTCTCGGACGCGAGACGGCGGTGTCGAGCCTGTGCACACACAGCGCAGCCCGCCCCCTGTGGAGGAGCGGGCTCTCGGTGTTCGGCTGATCCGGATTGAACCGACCGGACTAAACGGTGTCGGAGCGCCCCTCCGCCTGCATTTCCCTGGAGGCCTGCGCGAGCTCCTTGTCGAGCTCCTTCGCGTCGACCTTCAGCTCCTTCTGGAGGTGCTTCTGCGCCACGAGGCCCGCCTTGCGGAATTCCTCGTCGAGCCGGTCCTTGCCCACGACGATGAGCGCGGCCTCGCCGGAATCGAGCAGCTCGCCGAGTTCCTTGATGTCACCACGGTCCAGGCTCCGCCAGAAGTGCCCAACAACGCTGCCGGCTGCTCCGCCGACGATGGCGCTGCCGATGATCGCCGGGGGGAACAACAGGCCGACAACAGCGCCGGCGGCCACGCCGGTCCAGCCGGCATGTTTGCTGGTCTTGCGGTGAACCTGCACCGAGCCATCGGCCTCCTTGGTGGCGACGGCGGCGTCGTAGGTTCCGATCACCTTGGTGGAGTGCAGTTCACGCACAACCTCGAGGTCGGACTCGGCCGTTGCCGCGTTGGGGTACACACCGAGATAGAGGAAGACGGATTCGTCGGACATGGAAACTCCTTATTTCACGTGGGATTTCGGAAATGGGTCGCTGTCGCAGGGGACGGTACCCAGCCCCCGTCCGGGTGTCAACCGCGCAGGGCAGCCGGCGCGACCGTAGGCTGATGCCATGATCTCCGACCGCCTGACCGACCTGTCGATGCGAGCCATGAACGCCGTACACCGCACGCTGCTGGTGCTCTCCCGAGGCCGGCTGGGCTGGAAAATCGGGCCGATGCCCGTCGTGGAACTGCACACACTCGGACGGAAGACCGGCGAGCGACGCTCCACGATGCTCACCGCCCCGATCCACGAGCCGAACCGGGTGGTGCTGATCGCGTCGAAGGGCGGCGACGACCGCAACCCGTTCTGGTACCTCAACCTGGTCGCCCACCCCGAGGTGGAACTCACCGAGAACGGGGTCACCCGCCCGATGCGGGCCCGCACGGCCACCGCGACGGAGAAGGCGGCGCTGTGGCCGGCGATCGTGCGCGCCTATTCGGGCTACGCCGGTTACCAGCAGAAGACCCGTCGGGACATTCCCGTCGTCATCTGCGAGCCGCGCACCCCCTGAGTCGGGATCCGGGCGCAGGGTCAGCGGGTCAGCCGGGTGAGCTCCACGTCGTGTCCGGCGAAGGCGGCATCCGTCGCCCGCAGAACCCGCAACACGTTGGCGCCGGCCAGGGCGGCCAGCTCGGCAGCGGTCCAGCCTCGCCGGGCGAGCTCGAGCAGCAGCGCCGGGTAACCGTCGACGCCCTCGAGGCCCTCGGGGAACTCGTCGGTGCCGTCGAAGTCCCCGCCTAGCCCGATGTGGCGGATGCCGGCGACGTCGCGCGCGTACTCGACGTGATCGGCTACCTGCGCCACGGTCACCCGGGGTGCGGGCGTGCTCCGGTCGCCGCCGAACCAGCCGGCATACTCCGCCGAGACGAACTGCGGCACAAAGGTGACCATCAGCACGCCGCCGTTGTCGGCCAGGCGCGCGAGCACATCGTCAGGCACGTTGCGTGGGTCGGCCGTGACGGCGGAGCAGGAGCTGTGGCTGAAGATCACCGGGGCGCTCGTGACGTCGAGGGCCGCGTGCGCAGTCGCCGGGGAGACGTGCGAGAGGTCAACGAGCATGCCCAACCGGTTGAGTTCCCGGATGTACTCGACACCGCGCGGGCTCAGGCCGTTGTGCACCGGTTCGTCGGTGCCGGAGTCGGCCCAACTCGTGTTGTGCACGTGAGTGAGGGTGAGGTAGCGCACGCCGAGCCTGGCCAGCATCCGCAGCACGGCGGGAGAATCGTTGAGCGAGTGGGCACCCTCGGCGCCCAACAGCGAGGCAACCCGGCCGCTGGCACGAGCGGCCTCCACATCGGCCGCACTCGTGGCGATCACGAAGGTCTGCGGATACCGGGCGGCGAGTCTGTACACCCAGTCCACCTGCTCCAGGGTGCCCTGCACGGCGTCGGCTCCGTCGAGGGTGTCTTCCACGTACACCGACCAGAATTGACCGCCCACCCGGCCGGCTCGGAGCCGGTCGATATCGGTGTCAGTGGCCAGGGCGCCGTCGAGACCCTCGACGGAGTAGTCCCGGTTCTCGCGACACTCCCAAGCCCAGTCGTTGTGCCCGTCAATGAGCGGAGCCAGGTCCAGGGCCGCGGCCACCGTGGCCAGGGCGTCAGCGCTGGACGCGTCAGCACTGGACGGGGCCCTGCTGGACGGGGCGGTGCCAAACGGGACCGCGCTAGACGAGTCGGTGCGAGCTGTCATCCGCACACGCTAGCAGCCGCGCGGCGGGCCGGCGGGGCTACTCGTCGAGCGCGAGTTCCTTGGGAAGTTCGAACTCCTTCGACGCCAGTTCCTCCACGTTGACGTCCTTGAACGTCAGCACTCGCACCGACTTCACAAAACGGTCGGAGCGGTAGACATCCCAGACCCAGACATCCTTCATCGTCAGTTCGAAGTAGAAGTCGTGTTCGGTGTCGCGGCGCACGAGTTCAACCTCGTTGGCGAGGTAGAAGCGGCGCTCAGTCTCGACGACGTACTGGAACTGCCCCACAACGTCTCGATACTCGCGGTATAGGGCCAACTCGACCTCGCGGTCGTAGTCCTCGAACTCATCTTCTTCCATGGTGAGTCAATCTTACGCGCAGTTCTCAAGCCGGAATCTTGAGCCAGCTGAGCCGGTGCTGTTCGCTGGCCCCCAACGCACCGATGGCGGTCATGTGTTGGGCGCTGCCGTAGCCCTTGTTGCCCGTCCAGCCGTAGCCGGGGGTGGCGAGGTCGGCCGCGATCATCAGCTGGTCCCGGTGCACCTTCGCGATCACGGATGCCGCGGACACCGACGCACAGTCCTGGTCGGCCTTGATACGGGTCACGACGGACAGCGGGGTGCTGAGGGCCTTGTTGAGCCAGTCGTCGTTGCCGTCCAGCAGCACGACTCCGCCGACGATGTCCACGCCGTCGGCGTGCAGCTGGGCAAGCGCTCGCTTGCCGGCCAGGCCGAGTGCGGCGATGATGCCGACGCTGTCCACCTCCTGCGGCGACGCCAACCCCACGGCGCTGTGACGCACCCACGCCGCGGCCAGGGGGGCCAGCCGCTCACGGCGGGGCTCGCTCAGGAGTTTGGAGTCGCGCAAGCCCACCGGGAAGGCACCGACGTCGGCCGTCACGACCGCGAGGCCCACGGCGACGGGGCCAGCGAGGGCACCGCGGCCGACCTCGTCGCAGCCGATCACACAGCTGGCGCCGGCAGCGAGCATCGCCAGCTCCACGTCGAGGGTCGGCTCGACGACAGCCATCATGACTGGAGGGGCTTCGTGGGCTGGGGAACGGTCACTTGTCGGCCTCTTCGACCCCGCGGAACACCTCGGGGTAATCGTCCAACCAGCTCCACCGTTCTAGCGGCCAGCTGATCACGAGGGCGCGGCCGACAACGTTGTCCATCGGCACGAACCCCTTGCCCGGAGCGTTGGGGTGGTAGCGGGAGTCGAGGGAGTCGTAGCGGTTGTCGCCCATGACCCACAGCGAATTCTCTGGAACGACGACGTCGAACGCGTCCTTGGACACGCTCGTCTCACCCGCCGGCAGCTGCGCGTACGGTTCGCTGAGCGGTATGTCGTTCACACTCATCTGGCCCAGCGTGTTGCAGCAGACCACGTGGTCTCCGGGCAAACCGATGATCCGTTTGATCAGGTGGTCGTTACTGTCCGGTGCGGACAGTCCGACCACCGACATCGTCCAGTCGAGCGCCGCGACGATCGGATTCTGTTCGAGGGGCGGCTGCGCCGGCAACCATCCGCCCGGATCGCGGAAGACGACGACGTCACCGCGGGAGACGGGCACCAGGGCGGGTTCGAGCTGGTTGACGATGATGCGATCGTCGACCAGCAGGGTGCTTTCCATCGACCCCGACGGGATGTAGAACGACCGCACGAGAAACGTCTTGATTAGGAACGAGATGAGCAGTGCCACCACGAAGATGATGAGAAGGTCGCGAATGAATATCGCAACGCCGCGCCTTTTGCGCGGCGAATCTGGTTCCAGGCGATGCGATCGCGAGGGCAGAGTGTTGTCTGTCATTTAACCGCCTGAGCTCCTCGCCCAGTTTAGCGGGGAGGAGCTCAGGGGGAAATCCAGCGGCTGCGAATACGCTCAGGCTCAGACCTGGCGAATCGGGATAGGCGCTGTTATTTAGTCGCGCTTTTCCTTGATCTTGGCCTTCTTGCCACGGAGACCGCGCAGGTAGTACAGCTTCGCGCGACGCACGTCACCGCGGACGACGACCTCAATGTGGTCGATCACCGGGGAGTGCACCGGGAAGGTACGCTCGACGCCGACCTGGAAGCTGACCTTACGGACGCAGAACGTCTCGCGGACGCCTTCGCCGGAACGGCCGATAACGACGCCCTGGTAGACCTGGACACGCGAGCGCGCGCCTTCAACGATGTTGACGTGTACCTTGACGGTGTCGCCGGCCCGGAACTCCGGGATGTCTGAACGCAGCGATGCTGCGTCCACCTGGTCGAGAATATGCATGTTGTTCGCTCTCTGTACCCGCCACAGGTCGAGGACGTTTCAGTGGCGCCCCGCCCTCTCACCGAAGGTGAGTTGGTGGCGACCAATTGAGTGTGTGCGTGCCGATATGAATGCAGCTCCCCTGTGGCAGAGACATGCCGCGGCACAAACGCTAATTCTGCCACTAAACCAGCCGCTCGCCAAACCCTCGGCCGACGGCACCTTTTACGGGTCGGTCAGCTTCTCCCGGATGATGATCACCGACGGGTCGGCGGGCGTCGTGGGCGCCGGATCCTGCCGGGCCCCGTCCGCACCAACGCCGGACCGGTCGTTCATCGGCGGGAACTGGTTCGGCCCGGCCGGGACGGTACCGAACCTGGCGGTCTCGTCGATGTAGACCATGGCTTCGCGCACTCGGGTGCGAGCGGCGTCGAAGAGTTCCCAGAGCGCGAACCAGAAGGCGCCGAGACCGACCAGGACCACCAGCACGGACAGCCACGGCGCCGTCACCGAGAACACGCCCATCAGCACGATCAGTACGTGCCAGAGGGCCAGCACCCCGACATCCGCCCAGGACACTGCCTTGACCGCACGCACCTCCTTGCGGGCCAGGAAGAGCAGGCTCACGACGAGGAGGCCGAAACCGATGGCGATGGCACCGAAGGTGGCGCCGAGAACCTCCCAGGCCGAGGATCCGAAAATCGACGCGGCGACCATCAGCCAGAGCGGAAGCGCGCCGACGGCTACGAACTGCCAGTAGTAGAAGACCCTGCGGAGAATCACAGTCCCCAGATTACCCGCGGGGGGCCCGCCGAGCCTTGGAGTTCGCTGGAGGCTGAAGGGCGGCATCCGCGTCGTCGGCGGGCAGGAGGTCGGGGCGCACCAACCGGGTGCGCTCGATCTGCTGCTGACGACGCCACGCCGCGATGGCGCCGTGGTTGCCGCTGAGCAGCACCGGCGGCACCTCCAGGCCACGCCAGCTGGCGGGCTTGGTGTAGCTGGGGTACTCCAGCAGGCCGTCCTCGTGCGATTCCTCGACCAGGCTTTCCGGGTTGCCCACCACGCCGGGGATGAGCCGGCCGATGGCCTCGATCATGGCCATCACGGCCACCTCTCCCCCGTTGAGCACGTAGTCGCCCAGGCTCACCAGGCGCACCCGGCCTCGGCCGGCGAAGTGGTCGACCACACGCTGGTCGATGCCCTCGTAGCGGCCGCAGCCGAAGACCAGGTGCGGCTCGTGGGCGAGTTCGCGGGCCATCGCCTGGGTGAACTGTTCTCCGGCGGGCGAGGGGAAGATCAGCACCGGGCCGGCGCCGCCCTCCGGCGCGCCGGCATCCGCGTCCTCGACCGAGGGCAGGATGCTGTCCAGCGCTTCACCCCAGGGTTCGGGCTTCATCACCATGCCGGCGCCGCCGCCGTAGGGGGTGTCGTCGACGGTGTTGTGCCTGTCGTGGGTGAAATCGCGCAGGTTGTGCACGGCGAGGTCGATCAGGCCGGCCTGGCGGGCGCGGCCGAGAAGGGAGATGTCCAGCACACCGAAGAACTCCGGAAAGATACTGATGATGTCGATGCGCATAGGGGCAATTCTACGAGTGGGTGACGGTGAGCTCCGGCGCGCTCGCGCCATCGTCTTCGGCCTCGAGGGCCGCCGCGCGGTTGACCTTGGTGCGGTGAGAGAAGTACAGCGGCAGGGCGGTGAAGAGCACGGCGCCCAGGAAGTTGCCGATCAGGACCGGGCCGGTGTTCCAGCCCCACCAGTCGCCGAAGCTGATGTCGGCGCCGAGCAGCATGCCCGCCGGGATGACGAACATGTTCACGACGGCGTGCTCGAGGCCGAGGCCGAAGAAGGTGAGCACAGGCAGCCACATGCCCAGGATCTTGCCGGAGGCCGAGGTGGATGTGTAGAACATGATGGTGCCCAGCGCCACCATCCAGTTGCACAGCATGGCCTTGATGATGGCGACCAGGACGCCGCCGGCACCGATCGTCGCGTACGGCAGCACCTTGTGCTCGGCCATGTTGATGATCGCCTGGATCATCGGGTCGGTGGTGTCCGTCCCGAGGTAGGTGATGACACCCACGTACAGGACGGCGTAGAGACCGGCGCCGAAGATATGCGCCGGGATGACGACGGCGAAGTTCTTCAGGCCCTTGGCGATGGTGGTGCGGCCCTCGAGGATCGCCAGCGGGATGATCGCAAAGCTGCCGGTGACCAGTTCGAGGCCGAGCATCAGGATCACAACGAACCCGACGGGGAACACGAGGGCGCCGACGATCGGCAGCCCGGTCTGGGCCGCCGCGGTCAGTGCCAGGGTCGTGGCCGCGCCGAGGATCGCTCCGGAGAGCGTGCCGCGCACGAACATCTGACGTGCGGTGAGGTTGGTCTTGACAACTCCGGAATGAACGAGCTGATCGATCAGGTGATCCGGTTTAACGTAGGACATGCGACGGTACTCCACTTCGACGGCCGCGATGTCAACGAACGTGAAGGAGGTGTGGCGCGGCGCGCCTCTTCCCGTGAACTGGATCAGGGCGCGTCTATGCGTCCTGACCGTCAGGAGTCGGCGTCGCTGCCGGTTCATCTGAGTCGGGTTCCGCATCCGCTGCCGGCGCCGCGTCTCCGGGCGTCGAGTCGTCGGTGTCGGGTTCCTCAGGCAGCTCTTCGAGCAGCCCGGGGGGCGGAGTGATCGTGATGACGCCGGCCTTGACGTCGACCGAGGGAACGATCGCCTTGACGAACGGGATCATCACCTCGCCGTTGGCGGTCTTCACGATCAGGAGATCTTGGGCCGGCAGGTGCTCGAGGCGCGTCAGCGTGCCGATCTGCACGCCGTCGCGCACGACGGCGAGTCCCACCAGCTGGTGGTCGTACCAGGCGTCTTCTTCGTCGGTCTGCTCGGCCGAGTCCTGGTCGATCCAAAGGATCGCCTTGGCCAGGGCCTCGGCGGCTTCGCGGTCCGGGACCCCCTTGAAGAACCCGACGGGGTGCTGGTTGTACCAGCGCAGCTCGACGAGTTCGATGGTCTTGCCGTGCCAGGGTGAGCTGGTCGGCACCTGGAGTGTGAACACGGCGCCCGGGACGAAACGTCGTCCCGGGTCGTCCGTGAACAGCTCCAGCTTGATGGCGCCCTTGAGGCCATGGGCCTTGGTGAGGCGCCCCACCCGCAGTTGGGTGGCCGGGGTCGTGCTGTCGTCGCTCATGAGGGGCTAGTCACTACCCGCTCAGTTGTCGGTATCGACAACGTCGACCCGCACGCGCTTGCCATCGGCCAGAGCGGCCACGAGAGTGCGCAGCGCCTTGGCGGTGCGACCGGCGCGGCCGATCACCCGGCCGAGGTCCTCGGGGTTCACACGAACCTCGAGCACCTCACCACGGGGTGAGTTCTGGGCTACAACGTGCACGTCGTCCGGGTGATCAACGATTCCCTTGACGAGGTGCTCAAGCGCGGGAGCGAGCAAAATTACGCCTTGTCCTCTTCGGTTGCCTCGGCGGCAACGTCGTCGGTCGGGGCCTTGGCCGCGGGCTTGTCAGCCTTGGGCTTCAGAACCGGCTTCTTCTTCTCGTCGGCGACGAAGGGAGCCTTCGGCTCCTTCATCTTGACGGTGGAGACGGCGTTCTTGTCGCCCTTGAAGATGCCCCAGTCGCCGGTCAGCTTGAGGAGTGCCGCAACCTGCTCGGTCGGCTGGGCGCCGACGGAGAGCCAGTACTGGGCACGCTCGGACTTGACCTCGATGACCGAAGGCTCCTGCGTGGGGTGGTAGATGCCGATCTCTTCGATGACGCGGCCGTCGCGCTTGGTGCGCGAGTCGGCGACAACGATGCGGTAGTACGGTGCACGGATCTTGCCCATGCGCTTCAGACGGATTTTGACAGCCACAATTCTCCTGTGATTTAGATGTTTGGCGAACTGACAGCCGTGAGCGTGGGGGCACACTCGGCACAAGCTCAATAAGGTTCGTGTTACGCCGGATTAGAGGGTCGGGCATAACGGAACTCGACTAATCATTGTGTCAGACATCGAGCACTTTGTGATAATCGTGCGCCGAGTTGCTTCGGGCAATCCGGCCGACACCGTGACCCCGTGTAGCGCGGCGAACCGCGCCGGCACGGTTTAGCTGTCAGGATTGTGCCACATCGCCCCGCATCGGGGCCTCGAAGCATGACTCGAAGCACGAAGGGCACCACCGTGGGTATCGAAAGAGTGGGAATCGAATTCGCTCGCTCCGAGCGGTCGACGGTGGGGATCGAGTGGGAACTCGCCCTGGTCGACCGCGCGACCGGAGACCTCGTGTCGATCGCCGACGAGGTACTCGACGCTCTCAGGGGGCCGGACGGCTCCCCACACCCGCACATCACCGGAGAGCTCCTCCTGAACACCGTTGAGCTCGTTTCCGGGGTGCACCACACCGTGGCCGGCGCTGTCGGCGACGTCGCCGGGCAGGTCGCCGAGGTGCGTGCCATCACCGACCCTCTGGGCGTCGACCCGATCTGTTCGGGTTCACATCCGTTCGGGCAATGGTTCGACCAGCAGGTCACCGATAAGAAGCGGTACCACAAGCTCATCGACCGCACCCAGTGGTGGGGTCGCAACATGATGATCTGGGGCATTCACGTGCACGTGGGCATCGAGGACCGCGACAAGGTCATCCCGATCCTCAACGGCCTACTGAGCTTCGTGCCGCACCTGCAGGCGCTGAGCGCGTCCAGCCCGTTTTGGGCCGGGGTCAACACGGGCTACGCCTCCAACCGCGCCCAGATGTTCCAGCAGCTTCCGACGGCCGGTTTGCCTTGGCGCCTCGAGGACTGGGCCGCGTGGGAGGAGTACGTCAACGACCTCACGGTGACCGGAATTATCGAGGACGCCTCCGAAGTGCGCTGGGACATCCGCCCGTCGCCGCGCTGGGGCACCATCGAGGTGCGCGCCTGCGACGGAGTATCGACGGTGGAAGAGCTCGGGGCGATCGCCGCGTTCATTCAGTGTGTGGTCGAGTGGATGTCGACGGAGATCGACGAGGGCCGGCCGGTGCCCACCATGCAGCCCTGGTTCGTGCGTGAGAACAAGTGGCGGGCGGCCCGGTACGGGCTGGCGGCCGAGATCATAGTGAGCTCCACCGGCACCGAGCGGATGGTCACCGACGAGGTGCGCCGCCTCGTCGAGGTGCTCTCCCCCACCGCCGAGCGCCTCGGCTGCCTGACCGAGTTGCTGCAGTTGAACCTGATCCTCGACCACGGTGCCAGCTATCAGCGTCAGCTGGCCGTGGCGGCCACACACAACGGTGACCTCCCCGCCGTGGTCGCCGCCCTCAGCCGCGAGCTCCGCGAGGGTCTGCTCCCGCCGGCCCCACCCTCGCGAACCGGGAATTAAGCACCAAAGACTCGCGAATTCTGGGGCTTTTCTCACGGTTCGCGGATGCCATGACCGGGGCGGGGTGAGTGTCGGTGGTAGGTGAGACGATCTCAGCATGAGTATCGCTGACGAGGTACTACCGCCAGCTCCGGACGATGACGACTACTCTCCGGAGCCCACCCTGGACGACCGTGTCCAGACCGATCTGGTCCGGCACACCGAACGGATCGCGGCCGATGACCGCCTCATCGCCCGGGCCCAGGCCCGCCGTATCGAGCACCTGCTGGACCTGCAGGACTGGAGCGAACAACCCCAGGTCGCCTCCCGGTTGCACGGCCACCCGGCGAACATCCGCCTCGCCGACGACAACGCGGCCAGCATGACCGAGGACCAGGCCCGTGCCGCCGCGTACAACCGGTGGGACGACCGGGAGGTCGCCCGTCGCACGATCGTGAGTGAGACGGCGTGTCTGACCCGGGTGGCCGAGCGCACCATCGACCGGCAACTGGACGAAGCCCGATTCCTCAGCTCCTACGCACCGGCCACGTTCGCGGCGTTCTCGAGAGGCGAGATCAGCTACCGGCATGCCACGACCCTCATCGGGCAGCTACTCACCCTGCCCGATGGGGGCCAGGCGGCGTTTGAAGAGAAGGTGCTGCCCGACGCGAAACGCCTGCCGGTGGGCCGGTTCCGTGACAAGGCCCGCCGGCTGCGGGAGAGACTGCACCCGGAATCGATCGTGACCCGGCACCGGAACGCGCTGGCAGACCGGCGTTCGTACTGGGAGGCCGCCCCGGATGGAATGGCCTGGTTGCACTGGTACGGCACCGCCCACGACACCAAGGCCGCCTACGACCGCATCAACACGATGGCCGTGCGGCTCAAGCACCTCGACGACCCGAGCCCGGCCGACCAAACGGATGACGCCAGCAGCAACGGCGCCGCCTTCGGCATCGCGCAGGACCCGGCCGACGACTCCCCGACCCGCACCCTCGACCAACTCCGCGCCGACATCACCGCCGCCCTGCTGCTGGACGGCATCACGCCCGACGGGATGGGCGCCGGCATCCGCGGCACGGTCATGGTCACCGTGCCCGTGCTGACCCTGCTGGGCGTGGACGAGGAACCCGCCACCCTCGAGGGCTACGGGCCGATCTCGCCGGAGGTCGCGCGGGAGATCGCCGGGCACGCACCGAGCTTCACCCGGCTACTGACCCACCCGGAAACCGGGGTGGTGCTCTCACTGGGCAAAACCCAGCACAAGAACACCAAGGCCATGAAGAAATACCTGCGGGTGCGCGATGAAACCTGCCGATTCCCGGGCTGTTCCCGACCCGCGGTGACCAGCGACGTCGACCACACCGACCCCTGGGCCGGCGGCGGCAACACCGACAGTGACAACCTCGCCCACCTCTGCGAACCCCACCACCGACTCAAACACCTCTCCCAGTGGCGGGTCACGCAGGAACCAGGTGGGATCCTGCACTGGACCTCACCGGGCAAACGCAGCTACCGCACCGACCCCGCCAACCCGATCGGCCCACCCCGACCCCGACCACCGGTCGCCGGGCCGAAAACCCGGAAGCGACCCGCCGACGAGACCTACCTGATGCCCCGGCAGCGGCCGACCCGGAAGCCGACCCCGCCGGTGCCCGAAAACCCGCCGTTCTGACCCGACGAGGACAGGCCACCTCACCGGGCCTATATCAGGCGTTTTTGCTGTCGCGCCAGGCGAGCCAGTCCTCCACGGGCGCGAGATCGTAGGCGGGACCGGAGATTCCGAGGGTGAACAGGGTGGTGCCGAGTCCATAGAGTTCGTCGGCTTCCTCGGTGGTTTTGCCGCGCAGTTCGGTGGAGATTTCAATCTCACTGACGTCACGCCCGACGATGTCGCACCAGGTGCCCAGGACGCCGAGTTTGTGGGTGAGGACCTCTGGGGTGGAGAACGAGTGCCAGATGTCGGCGTGCTGCGCCACGATACGCAGCGTCTTCTTCTCACCCGCACCGCCGATGAGTACCGGGATGTCGCGAACCGGCGCCGGGTTGAGCTTGTCCCAGCGAGCCTCGATGCGAGGCAGGTCTGCGGCGAGGGCGTCCAGGCGGGTGCCGACGGTACCGAAGTCGTAGCCGTACTCGTCATAGTCGCGTTCGAACCAGCCCGAGCCGGTGCCGAAGATGAAGCGGCCGCCGCTGATGTGGTCGATGCTGCGGGCCATGTCCGCCTGCAGGTCGGCGTTGCGGTAGCTGTTGCAGTTGACCAGTGCGCCCATCTCGATGACGCTGGTCTGTTCGGCCCAGGCGGCCAGCAGGGTCCAGGATTCGAAGTGCAGCCCCTCCGGGTCGCCGGAGAGCGGGAAGAAATGATCCCAGTTGAAGGCGACGTCAACGCCGAGGGCTTCGACCGCCGCAACGGTGTTCCGGATCGACGTGTAGTCGGCGTGCTGCGGGGCGATCTGCACGCCGAGGCGCACGGGGCGGGGCTGGGGAGAGGTCATTGCAAGATCCTAATCCCCGGCCACACCCATTTCGGCGACGCCGGCATGCGACATCCGGGCGCTTTAGCGGCCGAGCATCTTCTGCAGTGCCGCCATCTCCTCGGCCGACGGTCCGCCGGCCTTGGCTCCGCCGCCCAGACCGAAACCTGAGCCGCCGGCGGCGGGAGCGCCGCCGACCTTTTCACCGGAGGCGATTGCCGCATTCTCCGCGGCACGCTTGGCCGGGTTGCCCGACTTCGAGCCCTTCTTTTTCTGCTGCACCTGGGGACGCTTGCCGCCCATACCGCCGGGGATCGGACCCATGCCGGGGATGTTGGGCATGCCGCCCTTGGCCACGGTCTTCATCATCTTGGCGGCCTGTTCGAACCGCTGCACGAGCTGGTTCACCTCGGTGACGGTCGACCCGGAACCGCGCGCGATGCGGAGGCGCCGTGAACCGTTCAGGAGCTTGGGTGTGACCCGCTCGGCCTTGGTCATCGACTGGATGATCGCTTCGGTGCGCACGATCTCCCGCTCGTCGAAGTTGTCCAGCTGCTGCTTCATGGCGCCGGCGCCGGGCAGCATGCCCATCATCTTCTTGATCGAGCCCATGTTGCGCAGCTGCTGCATCTGGCCGAGGAAGTCGTCGAGGGTGAAGGTGTCGGTGGAGAACTTCTCCGCGATCTTGCGCGCTTCGTCCTCATCGAACGCACCCTGAGCCTGCTCGATCAGTGTGAGGATGTCGCCGAGGTCGAGGATCCGGCTGGCCATGCGGTCGGGGTGGAACGGTTCGAAGTCGTCCAGGCCCTCTCCCGTGGACGCGAACATGATCGGTCGGCCGGTGATCGACGCCACCGACAGTGCCGCACCACCGCGGGCGTCGCCGTCGAGCTTGGACAGCACGACACCGGTGAAGTCGACGCCGTCCTGGAATGCACGGGCCGTCGCCACTGCGTCCTGACCGATCATGGCGTCGATGACGAAGAGCACCTCGTCGGGGTCGATGGCCTTGCGGATGTCCGCGGCCTGCTTCATCATCTCGGCGTCGACGCCGAGACGTCCTGCGGTGTCGACGATGACCACGTCGTGCAGCTTCTGCTGAGCGAACTTGACGCCGTCGCGGGCCACCTTGACCGGGTTGCCGACGCCGTTGCCGGGCTCGGGGGCGTACACGGGCACACCCGCCTGCGCTCCGACGACCTCGAGCTGGGTGACGGCGTTGGGACGCTGCAGGTCGGCGGCGACCAGGATCGGCGTGTGGCCGTCCTTTGCCAGCCACTTGGCGAGCTTGCCGGCCAGGGTGGTCTTACCCGCACCCTGGAGACCGGCGAGCATGATGATGGTCGGCGGCTTCTTCGCGAATTCCAGGCGGCGCTGCTGGCCACCGAGAATCTGGATGAGCTCCTCGTTGACGATCTGCACGACCTGCTGGGCCGGATTCAGCGCCTTGCTGACCTCGTCGCCGAGGGCGCGTTCGCGCACCTTGCCGGTGAAGTCCTTGACCACTTCAAGCGCCACGTCGGCGTCGAGAAGGGCGCGCCGGATCTCGCGGACGGTGCCGTCGACATCCGCGGCGCTGAGCTTGCCCTTGGTGCGGAGATTTTTAAACGTCTCGGCGAGGCGATCTGAGAGGTTTCCAAAAGTAGCCATTGTGGTCTTAGTTTAACCGATCAATCGTTCGACAGCGCGCACCGCACTGGCCCGCCGGGCGGCGACGGTGGCGGGATCCGGCGCCCGGGCGGCGGCCAGGGCGGCGGCAGGCTCGTGGATCCAGCACGAGACGATCCCGAACACGAGGGCGTTGAGGTGGTCGGGGTCCCAGGATGCGTCGACGCTTCCGCACGCCTGCAGTGCGATGACCGCGCGGACCCGCTCGGCGTGGAAATCCTCGACGAGGGCCAGCGGCGGGTTGATCAGGTCCTGGCCCTCCAGATTGGCCCAGTCGATCATCCGCAGGTACTCCGGATGCGCGACCGAGTAGTCGTAGAGTGCGCCCGCGAACTCGGGCAGGGACTCCCCTGCGCCCGGCTCCACCGCGCTCGCAAACTCGATCAGGTTCAGTTCCAGGACCGCGCTGAAGAGGTCCGCCTTGTGCCGGTAGTAGGCGTAGAGGCGCTCCTTACTGGCCGAGGCGTTGCGGGCGATCCGGTCGATGCGGGCACCAGCGAGCCCGTAAGCGGCGAATTCCACCCTCGCGGCCTCGAGGATGCGCTGACGTGTGGGCGCTGGCTCCGTCGGCGGCAGCCCGGACGGTGAATCGACTCTTTTCATGCCAACAGTGTAACAAAACGAACTAGTTCGTTTGGTATAGTTCTCGGCATGTCACAATCGAGCGCGACCGGCGTTTCCCCGGTTTCCACCCCTCCATCGCCCGACTCCTCTACCGAAGCCCACGCTCACCACCCCCGCCGGTGGTGGCTGCTGGCCATCGTGGCCCTCGCCCAGCTGACCGTCGTACTCGACGGCACGATCGTCAACATCGCCCTCCCTCACGCCCAGAGCGACCTCGGCATGAGCGACGGCGACCGCACCTGGGTCGTCACCCTCTATGCCCTGGTCTTCGGCGCGCTGTTGCTCCTCGGCGGCCGCATCGCCGACTACTGGGGCCGCAAGCGCTCCTTCGTCGTGGGCATGGCCGGCTTCGCGGTCGCCTCCACGCTCGGCGGCATGGCGCAGAGCACCTGGGAACTCCTGGCCGCCCGCGGCCTGCAGGGCCTGTTCGCCGCGCTACTGGCCCCGGCCTCGCTGGCCCTGCTCACGGTCAATTTCCCCGGTGGCAAGGACCGCATCAAGGCCTTCTCGGTCTACGGTGCGATCGCCGGCGGTGGCGCCGCGGTGGGCCTGGTGCTCGGCGGGGTGCTCACCGAGTACGCCAGCTGGCGCTGGTGCCTGCTTGTGAACGTGCCGATCGCGATCATCGCCATCGCCGCGGCCATCCCGATCATCCGGGAGAGCAAGGCCCACGGCAACACCCGGTACGACGTGCCCGGCGCGATTCTGGTTGCTCTCGGACTCGGTTCGCTGGTCTTCGGATTCGCCCAGGCCGAGAACGGCTGGTCGGCCTGGCAGGTCCTCGTCTTCATCCCGCTGGGCGTCGTGCTCCTGGGCCTCTTCGTGCTCGTCGAGAGCCGGTCCAACCACCCGCTGCTGCCGCTGCGGATCCTGGCCGACAAGGTGCGCGGAGGCGCGTTCATCACCGGCACGCTCACCGGCGCCGCGCTGCTGGGCGGCCTGCTCTTCCTCACCTTCCACCTGCAGATCGTGCTGGGCTTCTCGCCGCTGGAATCCGGACTGGCCTCCCTGCCGATGACCGCGACGATCATGGTCGGCGCCACTGTGCTGTCCAAGTTCCTGCCCCGCATCGGCGTTCGCGTGCCGATGACCGTGGGACCTGTCATCGTGGCCGCCGGGCTGTTCTATCTCTCCCGCATCACCGTCGACGGCAGCTATGTCGTTGAGGTGCTGCCCGGCCTCATTCTGATGGGTGCGGGCCTGGCGATGATCTTTGTGCCACTGCAAAACGTGGCACTGGCCGGCATCGACGCCCACGACGCCGGCGCCGCCAGCGCCGCGGTCACCGCCGTGCAGCAGATCGGCGGATCGATCGGCTCCGCGGTCTTCACAGTGCTCTACACCTCGGCCATTGCGGCCTCGCTGGCCGGCGGCGACGGCACCCCCGTCGCCCAGCTGGAGGCCTTCGTCGACGGCTATCAGGCCGCCTTCTTCTGGGCCGCCGTGGGCGTGTTGGTGGCCGCCCCCGTCGCGTTCTTCATGGTGCGCCCGAAGCCGGAGGACCTGCTCGGCACCGAGTCGGCCATGCACCTGGGCTGAATCGCCACGCTCCGCACACATCGAAGGCCCCCGGATCGCTCCGGGGGCCTTCGGTATGTGACGAGGCCGAATATCAGCTGTCGGCGGCGATCACGATGGTGTCGCCGTGTACGTCCAGGGTCACAACGAGCAGGGCATCGGTCTCGTGCGGGCTGATCGAGTAGTCGAGCACCGCGAAATGCTGGTCGTTGCCGACGTGATGCGGGTGGAACCCGATGCGCTGCAACTGGAGAGAGCGCAGGTAATCGATCTGCTTGTCCCCGGAGTCCCAGATCAGGGCGTCCTCGAGCACCTCGGCGTCCAGCTCCTCGAACTGCGCGACGATGAACTGGCTGGTGACCGAGACCTCGGCGCTCAGGTCGGCGACGAGTGATTCGCGAGCCTGCGAATCGAGGTCTTCCAGGGCGTTGATCATGGCCGCGACGATATCGAGGGCCTCAACCGACACCGAGTCTTCGTCGGGTGAGCTCACGTCGATTTCGACGTTCTGGTCACCCAGCTCAGCGGTATCGGACCAGTACACCTCGCCGCTGTCGTCGTCGCTGCCGAGGATTCCGAAAAAGTCATGTTCGATGGTCATGAGGGGCGTCCTATCCGACGAGTTTTTGTGCGAAAACGTGCGGGGTGAAACCGGTGAGGTCGTTGATTCCCTCACCCTGCCCGACGAGTTTGATGGGGATTCCTGTTTTTTCCTGAACGGCGAGGACAAAACCGCCCTTGGCCGACCCGTCGAGCTTGGTCAGCACGAGGCCGGTCACCCCGGCGTGCTCGATGAATGCCTCCGCCTGCGCGAGACCGTTCTGGCCGGTCGTGGCATCCAGCACCAGGAGCACCTCGGAGATCGGGGTCTGCTTCTCGATGACCCGACGGATCTTGGTGAGCTCATCCATCAGCCCGCCCTTGGTCTGCAACCGGCCGGCGGTGTCGATGATCACGATCTCGGTACCCGTGCTGACGGCACGTTCGACGGTCTGAAAGGCAACGGATGCCGGGTCCTGGCCCTGGGCCTGCGGTTTCACGATGTCCGCGCCGGCCCGTTCCGCCCAGGTGGCGAGCTGCTCCACAGCGGCGGCACGGAAGGTGTCGGCGGCCCCGATCAGGACGCTGCGGTCGTGGACGCGCAGGAACTTGGCGAATTTTCCGATGGTGGTGGTCTTCCCCACCCCGTTGACACCGACCACGAGCACCACGGCAGGCCGGGCGCTGAGGTTCAGCGTGGGATCGAGCTTCGCCAGGCGCTCCTCGATGCCCTCGCGGAGCATCCGGTGCAGGTCCTTGGGGTCCGTGGTGTTGTACCGCGACACCTTGGCGCGCAGCTCTGCCACGATCGCATCGGTGATGTCGGGGCCGAAATCGGCCTGGATCAACGAGTCCTCGAGGTCATCCCAGGTATCGGCGTCGATGGTTTTCTTCGCGAACACTCCGCGCAATGCGCCGGAGAGGGACCACGGGGTGCGTTCTGCCATGCCCCTAGCCTATGGCTCGGCTGCCGACCCCGCCGTCGACGCCGGGCACCAGTGCGCACCGCGACACCATATTCACTCGGGGCGTCGGCCGCGCCTTCGTGACGCCCCGCTACGGAGCGTGACCGGCTGTGACGCCTCGCCATGACGTTGCGGCGCAGGCTCGGTAGATTTCCCAGCACGCCGCGCAGCCTGGCGGAGCAGCGCCCGCGTTCAACGAGGAGGACCTCAGTGCCACAGAGCCAGACCACCCAGCCGCAGACCGAGGCCGGCCATCGTCCGCGACCCGCCTCCCGGCCGAACGGCCAGTGGAAAGTCGACGGCACCGAGCCGCTCAACGGCAACGAGGCCTGGAAGCAAGTAGACAACGGGCTGAACGTGCGCGAGCGGATCGAGAAGATCTATTCCCGAGACGGGTTCGACTCCATCGAAAGCACGGACCTGCACGGCCGGTTCCGTTGGTGGGGCCTCTACACTCAGCGCAAGCCCGGTATCGACGGCGGAAAGACCGCGACCCTCGAACCCCACGAACTCGAAGACGCCTATTTCATGCTGCGGGTGCGCATCGACGGCGGCCAGCTCAGCACCGGCCAGCTGAGGGTCATCGGTCAGATCTCCGAGGAATTCGCCCGGGACACCGCCGATCTCACCGACCGGCAGAACATCCAGCTGCACTGGATCCGGGTCGAGGACGTTCCCGAAATCTGGCGCCGCCTCGAGGCCGTCGGCCTGCAGACCACCGAAGCCTGCGGCGATGTGCCTCGCGTGGTGCTCGGCTCCCCCGTCGCCGGCATCGCCGTCGACGAACTCCTCGACCCGACCGACACGATCGCCGACATCACGGCGCGGTACATCGGGGTCCCCGAACTCGCGAACCTCCCCCGCAAGTTCAAGACCGCTCTGACCGGGCACCCGAGCCAGGATGTTGTGCACGAGATCAACGACGTCGGCTTCGTCGCCCTGCGGCATCCGGAGCTCGGCCTCGGTTACGACCTCTGGGTGGGTGGCGGCCTCTCGGCCAACCCCCGGCTCGGCGAGCGCCTGGGTGCCTTCGTCTCACCCGAGAAGGTCGCCGACGTGTGGCTCGGCGTTGCCTCCATCTTCCGCGACTACGGGTACCGGCGCCTGCGCAACAAGGCCAGGTTGAAGTTCCTGCTGGCGGACTGGGGGCCGGAGAAATTCCGTCAGGTCCTTGAAGACGAGTATCTGTTCGAGGCACTGCCCGACGGCCCGCCCGCCCCGACGCCGACCCAGCACGGTGACCACATCGGCGTGCACAAGCAGGTCGACGGCCGGTTCTACATCGGTGTCACCCCGTTTGTCGGCCGGGTCTCCGGCACCATGCTCACACGACTCGCCGACCTCCTCGAGCAGCACGGCTCCGGGCGGCTGCGCACCACGCCGCACCAGAAACTCGTACTTCTGGACATCCGAGAAGAAGACGTCGAACCGCTCATCACCGCCCTCGACACGCTCGGCCTCGCCGCCCGCCCCAGCCTGTTCCGCCGTACGACCATCGCCTGCACCGGCATCGAGTTCTGCAAGCTCGCCATCGTCGAGACCAAGCAGACCGCGACCGACGCCGTTCTCGAACTCGAGAAACGCTTGGCCGGCATCGACGTGCCGCAACCGATCAGCCTGCACGTGAACGGCTGCCCCAACTCCTGCGCCCGCATCCAGACCGCCGACATCGGCCTCAAAGGCCAGCTCCTCGCCGACGGGAACGGCGGCCAGGTCCCCGGTTTCCAGGTGCACCTCGGCGGGGGCCTGGCCTCCGTCGGCCGCGATGAGGCCGGCCTCGGCCGCACCGTGCGTGGTCTCAAGGTCACCGCAGACGACCTCGCGGACTATGTGGAGCGCATCGTCCTCCGTTTCCTGGCCGACAGGGGTGACACCGAGACCTTCGCGGTCTGGGCGCACCGCGCAAACGAGGAGGCTCTGTTATGAGCAGCACCGGCACTCCCACGAGCACCCGCCGCTCCCCCGACGAGCTGCGCGCCCTGGCCGCGGCCGGCGCTGCCGAGCTGGACGAGGCATCCGCCGACGAGGTCATCGCCTGGGTGGCCCGCAACTTCGGCGCGGAGGCCGCCGCGGTCGCCTGCTCGATGGCCGACGCCGTGCTCCCCCACGCCGTGTCCCGGCGACTGCCCGGCGTTGACGTGCTTTTCCTCGACACCGGCTACCACTTCGCCCAGACCCACGACACCCGGGGCGACGTGGCCAGGCTGCTGCCCGTACGCATCGTCGACGTGCTGCCCGAGCGCACGGTGACCGAGCAGGACGCCGAGCACGGTTCCGAGCTGTTCGCCAGGGACCCGAACCTGTGCTGCGCGCTGCGCAAGGTCGATCCCCTGCACCGGGTGCTCGGTGGCTACGAGGTCTGGTTCACCGGCGTACGCCGCGACGAGGCGCCCACCCGGGCGAACACGCCGCTGATCGCCTGGGACGAACGTAACGGCCTCGTCAAGGTCAATCCGCTCGCCGCCTGGAGCTTCGAGGACATCCTGGACTACGCCGGCACGCACAACGTGCCGATCAATCCGCTGATGGCCCAGGGCTACCCCTCCATCGGCTGCGCGCCGTGCACCAAACCCGTCGCCGAAGGCGACGATCCCCGATCCGGACGCTGGGCCAGCCTGGCGAAGACAGAATGCGGACTCCACCTGTGAACGCTCTCCCCGCCCCCACCATCGACCGCGCCATCGACCGCGCCGCTTCCACCGACAGCACCGGGTTGAGCCAGCTCGACGTGCTCGAGAGCGAGGCGATACACATCATCCGTGAGGTGGTCGCCGAGTTCGAACGCCCCGTGCTGCTGTTCTCCGGCGGCAAGGACTCGGTGGTCGTGCTGCACCTGGCCGCGAAGGCGTTCTGGCCGGGGAAGGTGCCGTTCCCGCTCCTGCACGTGGACACCGGGCACAACTTTCCCGAGGTCCTCGAGTTCCGTGACGAGACCGTGGCCCGTCTGGGTCTCCGCCTCGAGGTGGCCAGGGTGCAGGACTATATCGACGACGGCCGCCTGACGGAACGCGCCGACGGCACCCGCAACCCCCTGCAGACGTTGCCGCTGCTCGACGCGATCGCCGCCGGCCGCCACGACGCCGTCTTCGGCGGTGCCCGCCGCGACGAGGACAAGGCCCGTGCGAAGGAGCGCATCCTCTCGCTCCGCGACGAGTTCGGCCAGTGGGACCCGCGCAACCAGCGCCCCGAACTCTGGAACCTCTACAACGGCCGCCACACTGTGGGCCAGCACGTACGGGCGTTCCCGATCAGCAACTGGACCGAGCTCAACGTCTGGCGTTACATCGAGCGGGAGGGCATCAGGCTGCCCCCGCTGTACTACGCGCACGAGCGCGAGGTCTACCGTCGCGACGGCATGTGGCGCGCCGTCGGCCCGGTCAGCGCCCCGCTGGCCAATGAGACCGTCGTCTCGCGCACGGTCAGGTACCGCACCGTGGGCGACATGAGCTGCACCGGCGCCGTCGACTCCGACGCCGCATCCGTGCAGGACGTCGTACGCGAAATCGCCGTGAGCACCATCACCGAACGCGGCGCGACCCGCGCCGATGACCGGATCTCAGAAGCCGCCATGGAAGATCGCAAGAAGGACGGGTATTTCTAATGACTCAGGTACAGCTCGAACGTTCAGAGGGCACCCTCTTCAGATTCGCGACCGCCGGTTCCGTCGACGACGGCAAGTCCACCCTGGTCGGCCGGCTGCTGCACGATTCGAAGGCGATCCTCGCCGACCAGCTCGACACCGTCACCCGTACCTCCACCGAGCGCGGCTTCGGCGGCGCGGCCGGCGGCATCGATTTTGCGCTGCTCACCGACGGGCTCCGGGCCGAGCGCGAGCAGGGCATCACCATCGACGTTGCCTACCGGTACTTCGCCACCGATCAGCGCTCGTTCATCCTGGCCGATTGCCCCGGCCACGTTCAGTACACCCGCAACATGGTCACCGGCGCCACCACGGCGGATGCCGTCATCATGCTCATCGACGCGCGCAAGGGCGTGCTCGAACAGACTCGAAGGCACCTGTCCGTCGTGAAACTGCTGCGGGTGCCCCACATCGTCATCGCGGTGAACAAGATCGATCTGCAGGATTACGACGAGGCCGCGTTCGGCGCTGTCGCCGCGGCCGTGCGCCGGGTCACCGACGAGCTGGGGTTGGGCGCTGTGCACGTCATCCCGGTTTCGGCCCTCGTGGGCGACAACGTCGTCGAGAGGTCGCCGAACACGCCCTGGTACGACGGCCCGAGCCTGCTCGAGCTGTTGGAGACCCTGCCCGCCGCTGACGACGTCGCCACGAATGTGGAGTCGTTCAGGCTGCCGGTGCAGCTCGTGCTGCGCCCCCAGGGCGCCGTCGCCGTTGCGCCGGAAGACGCCGCGGACTACCGCGACTACCGGGCGTACGCCGGCCAGGTGGCGTCAGGAACCGTGCGGGTGGGCGACACCGTCACGGTGACCCCCGGCGGCGCCAGCACCGTCGTGACCGGCATCGACTTCGCCGGAATCGCACTTGACGAGGCCGTGGCACCGCAGTCGGTCGCCCTGCGGCTGCGCGACGACCTCGACATCGCCCGCGGCGCCGTCATCGGCACGGCCGGCACCATGCCCGAACCCGTGAAGGAGCTGGCCGCCGACCTGTTCTGGCTCGACCCCCGGGCCCTGCAGCCCGGCGCCCGGGTGCTGGTCAAGTTCGGCACGCACACCGTGCAGGCCATCGTCGGAACCATCACCGGCCGGCTCAACCTGGACACCCTGGACCTCGAAGTCGCTCCAGCGCTCGAGATCAACGACATCGGACAGGTCACCGTGCGGCTGTCCGCCGCCCTCCCGGTGGAAACCTACGCGGCGAACCGAAGAGCCGGCGCGTTCCTGGTGATCCAGCCGCAGGATGGCGCGACACTGGCCGCCGGAATCGTGACGGCTGCCGGGACCAATGCCAGGACGGTTGCCGGGACTGCTGCCGGAACCGGAGGGCAGGCATGAGCGCCCGCACCGCCCGTCCGGCCGGCCGCCTCCTGTTGGCCGCCGCCCTGATTCCAGTGCTGCTGGGCGGATGCTCCGTCTCCCGCAGTGCCGCGGAACCGGCCGGGCCGGCCGCCGAGCTCCGATTGGGCTACTTCGACAACGTCACCCACGCCCCGGCACTGGTCGGGCTGGATCAGGGGCTGCTGGCGGATGCGCTCGGCAACACCACGCTGACCACCCAGGTCTTCGGCGCCGGCCCCGCCGCCATCGAAGCCCTCAGCGCCGGGGCCATCGACGCGGCCTACCTGGGCCCCAACCCCGCGGTGAACAGTTTTGTGCAGAGCGCCGGCCAGTCGGTTCGGATCGTGGCCGGGGCCACCAGCGGCGGGGCCGCGCTGGTCGTGCGACCCGGAATCACCGACGCGAGCGACCTGGCTGGAACCACGATCGCCAGCCCGCAGTTGGGCAACACGCAGGATGTCGCGCTGCGCTCCTGGCTCGGCGAGCAGGGCTACTCGACAAGCACCACCGGCGGCGACGTCGACGTGGATATCGCCCCGACCGACAACGCCCAGGCCCTCACCCTCTTCCAGAGCGGCAAGATCGACGGCGCGTGGCTCCCCGAACCCTGGGTGTCCAGGTTCATCCTCGAGGCCGGTGCCACCGTCCTCGTCGATGAGGCCTCGCTCTGGCCGGACGGCGCGTTCCCGACCACGGTGCTGGTGGTGGGGACCGACTTCCTGGCCGCGCATCCGGAAACCGTGCAGGATCTCGTCGCCGGCCACACGGCATCAGTCGACTGGCTCACCGCCAACCCCGACCAGGCCGCCGCCGCGATCAACCGCACCCTCGTTGCGGACACCGGAACGCCGCTGCCGGACGCAGTTCTCGCCCGCGCCCTCACCGGCGTGACGTTCACGACCGACCCGCTCGCGGCGGCCTTCCCTCCATTGCTGCAGGCCGGAGTCGACGTCGGCACCGCCAAAACCGGGAGCCTGGACGGGCTCTTCGACCTGGCACCGCTGAACAGGGTCCTCACGGCGGCCGGCGGGCAACCGGTCGCCGCTGCCGGGCTCGGAACCGAGTAATCGTGCAGACCGTCACCGACACGCCCCAGGCACCGACCACGCAGCCTCTCGGTGTGACTCCGGCAATCCGCATCGACTCACTCGGCAAACGGTTCGGACCGACCGGCCCTGTCGTTCTGGACAACATCACCCTCACCGTGGCAACCGGCGAGTTCCTCTGCCTGCTCGGCGCCTCCGGCTGCGGCAAATCCACCCTGCTCAACATCATCGCCGGTCTCGAACACCCGACCGAGGGCACGGTCACCGTGACCAGCGGCAACGCGGCGGTGATGTTCCAGGAGTCGGCGCTCTTCCCGTGGCTGACCGCCGGACGCAACGTCGAACTCGCTCTCAAGCTCCGGGGGGTGCCCAGATCCCAGCGCCGCGCCCAGGCCCTGGAGCTGCTCGACCTCGTCAACCTCGCCGATGCCGCCCAGAAACGCCCGCACGAGCTCTCCGGCGGCATGCGCCAGCGAGTGGCCCTGGCCAGGGCCCTCGCCCAGGACCGCAAGGTCCTACTGATGGACGAACCCTTCGCGGCCCTCGACGCCATCACCCGGGACCTGCTGCACGAGGAACTGGAGCGGGTCTGGCGGGAGACCGGCCGCACCATCATCTTCGTCACCCACAACGTGCGCGAGGCCGCCCGGCTCGGCCAGCGGGTGGTGCTCATGTCCTCTCGCCCGGGCCGCATCGCCAACGAATGGCGCATCGACGACACCGGGACCCGGCGGATCGAGTCCCCCGAGGTGTCCCGCCTGGCCATCGAGATCACCGACCAGCTACGAGAGGAGATCCGCCGCAATGCTGCCTGACACCAAGCTGCACAGTTCTTCCGCCGCGCCCCGCAGCGTCGGTGATCACGACGAGCTCCGACGCCTCGAATCAGGTTTGGACGCCCTCCAGACCGTGCCCTTGACCGAGAAGGGCCGCTGGCGCCGGTTTCTCGGCGGGGTGCTGCCACCGGTCCTGCTGGTGGTGGCGCTGATCGTGGCCTGGCAGTTCTACACCGTGATCGCCCAGCCCCGACCCGACCTGGCACCGGGCCCGGTGAACGTGGCCGGGTCGCTTGTCGAGCAGTGGAACGACGGCCGACTGCAGCAGGCGGTTCTCACCAGCCTGTCCCGCGGCGGAGCCGGCTTCCTCATCGCCGTCGCGATCGGTACACCGCTCGGGCTGCTGCTGGCCGAGTGGCGGCTGCTCCGGCGTGCCCTCGGGCCGCTCCTGTCCGGTCTGCAGGTGCTGCCGTCCGTGGCCTGGGTGCCCGCCGCGATCATCTGGTTCGGCCTGACCGACGCCACCGTCTACTTCGTGGTGCTGATGGGCGCCGTCCCGTCGATCGCGAACGGGCTGGTCTCCGGCATCGACCAGGTTCCCCCGCAGCTGCGCAAGGTCGGCACCGTGCTGGGCGCCTCCCGCATCGAACTCGCCACCCTGGTCGTGCTCCCGGCCGCCCTGCCCGGGTACTTCTCCGGGCTCAAACAGGGGTGGGCCTTCGCCTGGCGGTCCCTGATGGCTGCGGAGATCATCGTGGTAGGCGGCTCGATCGGATTCGGGCTCGGCACCATGCTGCAGCAGAGCCGGGAACTCGCCGACCTTTCCGCGGTGCTCGCGACCATCCTGGTCATCCTCGCCGTGGGCATTCTGGTGGAACTGACCGCCTTCGCCCCGCTCGAGCGCCGGCTCCTGCGCCGCCGTGGCCTCACCCCCGGCGCGCGCCGGTAGGCGAACCAGGACCCACCGATTCACCCCACCCCGTCACGCACGTCCGACCCCGCTCTTTCGAAAGGCCACTCATGACCCGGACGCCCTCCGCGCCCCAGCCACTGCGCGTCGCCATCATCGGCGCCGGCCCCGCCGGCATCTACGCCGGCAACATCCTCGGCACGGCCGTGCGGGCGACCGGCGGTGAGGTCGGCATCGACCTGTTCGACACCCTGCCCGCCCCCTACGGCCTGATCCGCTACGGCGTGGCCCCCGACCATCCCCGCATCAAGGGCATCGTCACCTCCCTGCACGAGATGCTCGATGCCGGCACCATCAGGTTCCTCGGCAACGTGGGCTACGGCACCGACCTGAGCCTGGCCGACCTGCGCCGGCACTACCACGCCGTCATCTTCGCCACCGGGGCGATCCGCGACGCCGACCTGCCGATCCCCGGCATCACCCTGCCCGGATCCTACGGAGCGGCCGACTTCGTCTCGTGGTTCGACGGGCATCCGGATGTGCCGCGGGACTGGCCGCTGGACGCCACCGACATCGCGGTGATCGGCAACGGCAACGTGGCCCTCGACGTGGCGCGGATGCTGGCCAAGCACCCCGCCGACCTGCTCAGCACCGACGTCCCCGCCAACGTGCACGACGGCCTGGCGGGCTCGCCGGTCACCGACGTGCACGTCTTCGGCCGGCGCGGTCCCGGCCAGGTGAAGTTCACCCCGATAGAGCTGCGCGAACTCGGCGATATCCCCGACGTCGACGTGATCGTCTACGAGGAGGACTTCCCCAGGGACGCCGACTCCGAGGCCCGCCTGGCCGCATCCAGCAACCAGGTCAAGGTGATGAGCCGCACCCTGAACGGCTGGCTCACCCGGGAGCCCACCGGAGCGCCCCGGCGGTTGCACCTGCACTTCCTGCACAGCCCGGTAGAGGTCTACGGCACCGACAGAGTCGAGGGGATGCGCTTCGAACGCACCACGCCGACCGGCGACGGGGGCGTGCGCGGCACCGGGCAGATCCTCGACTACCCGCTGCAGGCCGTCTACCGCGCGGTCGGCTACCGCGGCAGCGCGCTGCCCGATGTGCCCTTCGACGACGCCCGCGGCGTCATCACCAGCGACGAAGGCCGCGTCATCGACGAGCACGGCACGCCCCTGCCCGGGCTCTACACCACGGGCTGGATCAAGCGTGGCCCGGTCGGGCTGATCGGCCACACCAAGGGCGACGCACTGGAGACGATCACCCACCTGGTCGAGGACCTGGCACTGCTGCCTGAACCGGCCGACCCCGCCCAGGACGCCGTCCTGCGACTGCTCGGCGAGCGCGGCATCCGCTACACCACCTGGCCCGGCTGGCTGGCCCTGGACGCCCACGAACGGGCCCTCGGCGATGCCGACCTGTCGGAGGTGACCCGGGAACGGGTGAAGGTCGTGCCCCGCGACGAGCAGGTGCTGATCGCCGCCGAAGTCTCGCTGGTGTCCTCGTGACCTATGTCATCGCGCTGCCTTGCGTGGACGTGAAGGATCGCGCCTGCGTGGACGAGTGCCCGGTCGACTGCATCTACGAGGGCGAACGGTCCCTGTACATCCACCCCGACGAGTGTGTCGACTGCGGCGCCTGCGAACCGGTCTGCCCGGTGGAGGCCATCTACTACGAGGACGACCTGCCCGAAGCCTGGTCCGACTATTACCGGGCCAATGTGGACTTCTTCGTCGAGCTCGGCTCCCCCGGCGGCGCCGCGAAAACCGGTGTGCTCGGCTACGACCACCCGGTCATCGCCGAGCTGCCTCGCCAGGGCGCACTCGGTGGCTGAGGCCCTGGAGCACGACGACCAGGACCGCTACGACTGCGTCGTGATCGGCGCCGGTCCTGCCGGCCTCTCGGCGGCGCTGAACCTGAGCAGGGCCCGCCTCACCGTGCTCGTCATCGACAGCGACCGGCCCCGGAACGCGGCGACCATGATCTCGCACGGCTTCCTCACCAGGGACGGGGTCCCTCCGCACGAGCTGCGCCGGCTGGCCAGGGCAGAGGTCGAGGGCTATCCAGGCGCCCAGATCTTGCGGCGTACCTCGGTGCGCGCGGTCCGGCGAACCCGCGAGCTGTCCGAGGAGGACGACTCGCACCCGTTCACCGTGACGCTCGGAAGCCCGTCAAGTGCCGGTCGAACCGTGGCCAGCCGCGCGGTGCTCGTGGCCACCGGGCTGCGCGAGACGCTTCCGGATGTTCCCAACATCCGCGGGTTCTATGGCATGAGCCTGTTCAGCTGCGCCGCCTGCGACGGCTACGAGCTGGGTGATCAACCGCTGGCCCTGATCGGCGAGACCGAGGACCTGTTCGCCCGGGCGCTCCTGGTCTCCCAGTGGACCCGCACGCTGACGGTGTTCACCAACGGCGCACTCTTCAGCGACGAGACCGGCGCCGTCTCCGCCGGCCAGGAACGGGTGCTGCGCGGGCGCGGCATCAGCGTCGAACGACGCCGCATCACCGACCTCGAAGGCGACCGGGGGCGGCTCGCCTCGGTGTGGGTGTCTGGCGGTGACCGGATCCCGGTCACCGGCGGGTTCGTGCGGCCGCTCTGGCATCCCGCCGTGGAGTTCCTGACCGGGCTGAACGTCGCCGGGGACGCGCACGCCCAGTTGCTCACCGACCGCAACGGGCGCACCAGCGTGCCGGGGCTCTACGCCGCCGGGGACGTCGCGGCGCCCGGACCCCAGCAGCTGATCGTGGCGGCCGGCGCCGGTGCCCGCACGGCCGCGATCATCAGCCAGGACCTGCTGGGGGTAAGCACCGCACACTGACAGGTGCACCGGCGCCCGGGGTGGCGGGCCGCCGCGGTGCTGGGTATCGTCACGGTAGTCGCCGCGCGGGTCGGCCTTGCGTCGGTGAAAGCATCGCCCGTCGAAAGGACGCCCATGAGCACCCCACCACAGCCCATGCAATCGCCGGCGTCCGGCGCGCATCCTGCCCTCATCGCCCTCAGCGGGATTCTCGAAGGCGCTCTGGTGCTGCCCGGCGAAGCAGGCTGGGACGACGCCCGCGCCCCGTGGAACCTCGCCGTCGACCAGCAGCCGAGCGCCGTCGTGCGGCCGCGCTCTGTGCGCGACCTCAGGCAGGTCATCGTCGCGGCCAGGGAGGCCGGCCTGGGAGTGACCGTGCAGCCGCGGGGGCATGGCGCCGCCGCCGACCTCGCCGGCCAGATCCTCGTGCGCACCAGTGCCTTCGACGAGGTCACCGTGAATGTCGTCGCCCGGTTCGCACGCGTCGGCGCCGGCGTGCCCTGGGTCACCCTGCTCAACCGTCTCGACGGCACCGGCCTGATCGCTCTGGCCGGCACCAACCCCGACGTCAGCGTCACGGGGTACCTGCTCTCCGGCGGGCACTCCTGGTTCAGCCGGTGGCAGGGGCTGGCCGCGCACTCGATTCGAGCCGTCGAGCTGATCGACGCCACCGGGGTGCTGCGCCGCGTCACCAAAGACAGCGACCCGGATCTGCTCTGGGGCCTGCGAGGCGCCGGCGGGCTTTTCGGCGTGGTGACCGCCCTGGAGATCGAGCTGTACCCGGCGGCCGACCTCTTCGGCGGCAAGATCCTGTTTCCCGCCGAATCGGCCGAGGTGGTCTTCGGAGCCGCGGCCGACATCCTGCTGGATGCGCCGCCGGAACTGAGCCTGTTCCTGGGCCTGATCAACCTGCCCGACGTCGAGCAGGTGCCCGAGCTTCTGCGCGGGCGGAGCTTCACCCAGGTTGATGCGGTTTTTGTGGGGTCGGAAGCGGCGGGGAGCGCCCTGCTCGCTCCGCTCGTGTCGATCGCCCCGGTCATCGCCAACCTGTGCCGGCCGTTCTCGATCGGCCAGCTGGGCGAGGTATCCGGTGAACCGCAGGAACCCTCGGCGACGCTGGACTGGTCCAGGACCGTCAGCGATCTCGACACCGCCACCATCGCGAGCCTCGTCGAGGCGTTCCACACCGCGAGCTACGCCGGACTGTCCCTGCTGCAGCTGCGGCCGCTGGGCGGGTTGATCGGCGACCCGACGGTCGGCGCCGACGGAGTCGTCGGCCACCTCGACGCCGGGTTCATGCTCTTCGCGGCGGCGATCCTGCCGCCGGGCGCGCCGGTTCCGGCCGCCTCCGACCGCCATCTGGTGTTCCAGCCGCTGGAGGACACCGTGCATGCCGTGGGTGTGCCCCGCATCGTGCCGACGATGCTCGCGGCCGGCCAGGATCTGGGCGTGGCGTTCACGCCGGAGGATCTGCAACGCCTGGCCGGGATCAAGGCGAGGGTCGACCCGGAGAACCTGTTCCGCAGCAACCGGCCGCTGCCGGCCTAGCCGAGACGTAGCGACACGAGACGTGGCTCAGGACGCCTGTTCCGTCTCACGCACGATGCGCTGGCCGACCACAGCGGACACTCCGTCCTGCCGCATCGAGACGCCGTACAGCGCATCCGCGATTTCCATGGTGCGCTTCTGGTGGGTGATGACGATGAGCTGGCTGGTGGCCCGCAGATCCTCGAAGATGGTCAGCAGCCGGCCCAGATTCGCGTCGTCCAGCGCGGCCTCGACCTCGTCCATGATGTAGAACGGGCTCGGCCTGGCCTTGAAGATCGCGATGAGCAGGGCCACAGCGGCCAGCGACCGTTCGCCGCCGGAGAGCAGCGACAGCCGCTCGATCTTCTTGCCCGCCGGCTTCACCGACACCTCGATCCCGGTGGTGAGCATGTTCGCGGGGTCGGTGAGCTGGATGCTGCCGCTGCCACCGGGGAACAGCACCGGGAACACCTCGGCGAAGGCCGCCTGGGTGTCTTCGAAAGCGCTGGCGAAAATGGTCCCCATCTTCACGTCGATGTCCTCGATGATGGTCATCAGATCGGCCCTGGTGGTGGTGAGGTCGGTGAGCTGCTCGGTGAGGAATAGGTGGCGTTGTTCCAGCGCCGCGAATTCCTCGAGCGCGAGCGGGTTGATCCGCCCCAGACGGGCATACTTGCGTTCGGCGGCCGCCAGGCGCGCCCGTTGCTCCTCCCGGTCGTACGGCGTGGCCGATGAGGCCTCGCCGTCGGCGGGCACGAGCTGGTCCGGGCCGTATTCGCCGACGAGGACGTCCTCCACCAGGCCCAGTTCGCTGGCGGCGCGCTCGAGAAGCGCCGACAACTGCAGTTTTTTCTCGTAGATCGCCAGTTCGAGGCCGTGTACGTTTTCCGTGATGGCCTGCAACCGGCTGCGCAGTTCGCTCTCGGCCCGACGGAGGGTGCTCAGCTCGTCGTTCTGGCTGGTCCGTTCGGCCTCGGCGACGGCCAGCCGCTGCCGCGCCTGGGCCACGGCGCCGTCGACCGACGCGAGCACCGCCGGCAGCGCGTCGGCAACGGCGGATGCTGCATCCACCTGCCGGCGGCGGAGAACGGCCCGGCGGGCGGCGGCGTCCGCCTCGGCCCGGTCGGATTCGAGTTGCCGGGTCAGGGAGAGAACGCGGGCCTGGCCGCCACGCAGGCGCTCTTTGGCGGTATCCACCTGCAGACGCGACTCGATCTCGGTCTCCCTGGCCCGCTCGAGTTCTGCGTACAGGGCGTCGCGGGCGGTGACGTCGAGGATGGGCCGCGGCGTGGAGCGTCTGATGTCCAGAGCGGCGGCTGCTTTCCTGGCGGCGCTCTCGGCCTCGGCGACTCCTGAGGAGGCGAGCTCGGCCGCGGCCGACAGCCTGTCAAAATCCGCGGCCGCGGCGTCGACCTGCACGGTCAGTCGGTTGCGCCGGTCCGCGCGGGCGGCCGCCAGGGTGTTGTGCTCGCGGAGCCGGGCCTGGGCCGACCTGGACCGGTCCCGAGCGCCGGCCAGGAGGGTGCGCTGTTCGCCGAGATCGCCGGAGACGATGCCGAGCAGGCTCGTCACCTCGGCCAGTCGGTGCGCGGCCTCGTCACGTTCGGTGACGAGTTCCAGTTTGCTGGGGGCGGCACCGGAGCCGCCGCGCAACGCGTGGGCGGTGAGCACATCCCCCGCGCGGGTGATGATGGTGGCTGTCGATCCCTGCCCAGACGAGGCCAGGGCATCGGATGCCGCGACGGCGGCGGTCAGATCGTCGACGATGAGGGTGCCCTCGAGCAGCCCGAGCACGCCGGGCGGTGCGTCGACGACGGTGTGCGCGGCCACGACTCCCGGCAGGCCGGAGAGGTCCGGTTGAGCAGCAGACCCGGCGGACCCGGCGTCGGCGGCCCCGGCGAGCACCAGTTCCACCCGGCCGAGGTGTAGCGCGTCTGCGTGTCCGACCGCGGCGACCGCGGCATCCCGGTCATCGGCGGCCACGGCATCGGCGAGGGAGCCGAGCGCCGCCGCGACGGCGCGCTCGAAACCGGGGCGCACGCTCATGACCTCGGCGACCAGACCGCGGATGCCGGCCAGGTCGGCTTCGAGGAGGGCCGAGGAACCGTCTTTTTGGCCGAGTGCCAGGGTGAGGGCGCTCGTGCGGGCCGCCAGCGCATCCCGTTCCCGCTCCTGGCCGTGCAGGAGCTCGCGGAGCCGCTCGATCTCGGCCTCGGCCTGCGACACCTCGGCCTGGGCTAGGTCCACGACCTCGTCGAGGTCGACATCGTTCGCCGCGTCGTCGGCGTCCTCGTCGAGGTCGGCCAGCTGCTGGCGGGATGCGGCGAGTCGATCGCGGGCGGAGTCGAGGGCATCCTGCTGGCGCAGCACCTCCCCGCGCACAGCGGCCAATCGGGACGCCGCGGTGTCGGACTCGCCGGCGAGCTGGGACACCTCGAGGTCATGACGGGAGACGAGGGCGGACTGTGCTGCGATCTCGTCGTCGACGGCGTCCAAGTCGCGGCGCACCGAGGCCGTCGTGGTGCGTGCCCTGGCCCAGACGTCCTCGGCCGTCGCGATGCCCGCCCGCAGGCGGTCCACTTCCGCCGCGGCATCCTCGACCCGCTGCGGGGTGACGCTCGAGGCCCGTTCGACAGGTTCAGCCTGGGCGCCCAGCAGGGCGAGCCGCTGGTTGGCGAGGGTGTACAGCCCGCGCAGCCGTTCCTGGGCGGATTCAAGGGCGAACGCCGTGCGCCGGGCGATGTCCACGGCATCGCCTACCTGCGCGTCCTCCAGCCGGCGCACCCGCACCTGGTTGTGGTCGAGCTGTTCCTGGACCACCAGGCGTTCGGAGTGCCGTTCGCTTTCGGTGCGGCCGTGGGCGTCAAGGGCCCTGCGCAGCACGATCACATCATCGGCGAGCAGCCGCGCCCGCGCGTCCCGCACGGTGGCGGCGATCTGCTGGGCCTGCCTGGCCACCTGAGCCTGTTGGCCGAGCGGCTTGAGCTGCCGGCGGATCTCCCCGGCGAGGTCGCTGAGCCTGGTGAGGTTGGTCTGCATGGCCTCGAGCTTGCGCACGGTCTTTTCCTTGCGGCGACGGTGCTTGAGGATTCCGGCGGCTTCCTCGATGAAACCGCGGCGTTCCTCCGGGCTGGCGCGCAGCACGGCATCCAACTGGCCCTGGCCGACGATGACGTGCATCTCCCGGCCGAGACCGGAGTCGCTGAGCAGCTCCTGCACGTCGAGCAGCCGGCAGGTGCGGCCGTTGATGGCGTACTCGCTGCCGCCGTTGCGAAACAGGGTGCGCGAGATGGTCACCTCGGCGTATTCGATGGGCAACGCCCCGTCGCTGTTGTCGATCGACAGGATCACCTCGGCGCGGCCAAGCGGTCCCCTGGTGGAGGTGCCGGCGAAGATGACGTCCTCCATCTTGCCGCCACGGAGCGTTTTCACCCCCTGCTCGCCCATCACCCAGGCCAGGGCGTCAACAACGTTGGACTTGCCGGAGCCGTTGGGACCCACGACGCAGGTGACGCCGGGTTCGAACGCGAAGGTCGTCGACTGCGCGAAGGACTTGAAACCTTTGAGGGTGAGGCTCTTCAGGTACAACCCGCTCGTCCTTCCCGCTAAAGTGTCTGACTCAGTCCACGGTACCGGACCGCCGCTCGTTTACTGGGATCTGACCGCCTCGAGATCCCCCGGGAGTGTGTCAGTTCCGCGACACCGGGTCTAGGCTCTGCGGACATGGAGAGTCATTCGTTGGGCATCGATGAATTGAGCGTTCCGGCGGCGCCCGGCGCGACGGGTTGGCCGGAGTTCGTCGCGGCCGTCGACGTGCGCAACCGGGTGGAGGCCCACGCGTACGGCACCGGTGAGCTGGCCCAGTCGGCGGAGGAACTGCTGCCGGGCTACCTCACCCCCGAGCACTCTCCTCGTCGGATGTTCGTGGCCCGCGTCGCGGGGGCGATCGTGGGCCGGGCCGCCTACGAGACGCAGGCGGACCCGTCGTCGGAGTTCGCCTGGTTCACCGTCGAGGTCCTGCCCGAATGGCGGGGCCGGGGCATCGGCAGCGCACTGTTGGACGTCCTGGAGACCCTGGCCGCCGCCGAGCACCGCAGCAGCAGGGTGATCTACGCGGTTTCACCGCCCGGCCCCGGCGAACGCCTCGTCCCGCCCACGGGTTTCGGTTCGGTTCCGCTGGCCAACCCCGAGGTGCGTTTTCTGCTGCACAGGGGGTACCGGCTCGAGCAGGTGGAACGCGGCAGCCGGCTGCAACTGCCGGTGGACCCCGCCGTCCTCGCCCGGCAGCTCAGGGAGGCGGCGGCCCGCGCCGGCGAGGATTATGCGTTGCTGTCCTGGACCGGGCGCACCCCGGAGCGCTGGCTCGAGGACATGGCCCTGCTGTACACCCGCATGTCGACGGATGCCCCGACGGCGGGTCTGGAAGAGCCTGAAGACGTGTGGAGCGTGGAGCGGCTACGCAGCGAACAGGACGCGTACGCGGCAGGCCCTGGCCGGACGCTGGTGACCGCTGTCCTGCACCGGCCCAGCGGTCGCCTGGCCGGTTTCACCGAGCTGTCGGTGCCCGGCGACACCAGCCGGGCCGTGACCCAGGAGGACACACTGGTGCTTCGGGAACACCGCGGACACCGGCTCGGCATGCTCATGAAGCTGGCCAATCTGCAAAGCCTGGCCCGTGAGCATCCCCGGCATCCGGCGGTGACCACGTTCAACGCCGAAGAGAACCGCTACATGCTCGACGTCAACGAGGCGCTCGGTTTCGTTCCGATGGGCTACGAGGGTGCCTGGCGGAAGGTCAGCGCAGCCGCTGACAGCGCGGGCAGTAGTGCGACGAGCGGTTCATGAATTTGACCCGCACGAGGTCGGTGCCGCAGCGGGGGCAGGGCTTGCCGTGTTGCCCGTAGGCGTTGAGGCTGTGCGCGAAGTAGCCGGACTGTCCGTTGACGTTCACGTACTGGGCGTCGAAGCTGGTGCCGCCCTCGGCCAACGCCCGCAGCAGAATCGCGCGGACGGCGGTGAGTAGGCGGCGGGCGCTCGCCGCGGACAGCGTCGCGGCCGGCTGGTCGAAGTGCACCCGGGCGTCGAAGAGTGCCTCGTCCGCATAGATGTTGCCGATCCCGCTGACGACCTGCTGGTCGAGCAACACCCGTTTGATGCCTGACCTGGTGCGGGTCAGCGCTCGGTAGAAGGCCGGGGCGGAGAACGCCGGGTCGAGCGGGTCCCGGCCGATGTGCGCCACCTGGCTGGGGATGAGGCCGGACCAGGCCGGGAGCGCATCCGCGGTACCGGTGGTTGGCCGGCCTGGGGCCATGCCGGGCCCTGCGTAACCGGCCGACCGGCCGTCGTCGGTGGCCTGCATCGTGTCGACGGCCATGCTGCCGAAGATGCGCTGGTCCACGAAGTGCAGGGCCAGTTCACCGTGTTCGGGGTTCTGCAGGGTCAGGCGGATGCGCAGCAGCTTTTCCGGGGTCTCACCCGGGGTACGCAACAAAACCTGTCCGCTCATCCCGAGGTGGGCCACGATGGCCCGGCGCGCGCCCGACCCCGGCGCCTCCCCCGGTGCGACGGCCAGCGGGAACCAGAGGAACTTGCCCCGGCGCACGGCGGCCTCGATCCGGGCGCCGGTCACGAGCGCTTCGAAATCGCCGAGCGAGCGGTCGTGGCGACGAAGGGACCTCTCGTCGAAGATTTCGACACCCGTGATCGCGGCGCCGGACACGGCGGTTTCCAGGCCGGTCCGCACGACCTCGACTTCGGGAAGTTCAGGCACGTGTCAGCGGCGCACGGCACGCAGGCGGGTCCACGCCTCAAGCGCCGCGGCCATCTCGGCATGCTTCTTGCTGGTGCCCTCGCCGGTGGCCGTCACGGCGGTGCCGACACTCACGGTGGCCACGAAGACTTTGGAGTGGTCCGGTCCGCTTTCGGCGACGGTGTACACCGGAACTCCGGCTCCCAACCGCGCGGCGGCTTCCTGCAGGCTGGTCTTGGGGTCCATCGAGATCCCGAAGTGGCCGGGGTCCGCCAGCATGGGCTGCAACAGCCGCATGACAAAACGCGTCGCGGAGTCCACGCCGGTGTCGAGGTAGACCGCGCCGATGAGCGCCTCGACGGTGTCGGCCAGGATCGACGACTTGTCGCGGCCACCGGTGAGGGTTTCCCCACGTCCGAGGCGCACAAAACGACCCAAGCCGATACCGCGGGCGATTTCGGACAGGGCGGCCGTGGACACCAGGCTGGCCCGGCGCTTGGCAAGGTCGCCCTCCGGCAGCTGCGGGTAATCGCGGTACAGCATCACGGTCACCGCCTGGCCCAGAATCGAGTCGCCCAGAAATTCCAGGCGTTCGTTCGTGGGCAAGCCACCGTTCTCGTACGCGTATGAGCGGTGTGTCAACGCGAGTTCGAGAAGACCGGCGTCGACCTGCACGCCAAGAATCTCCTGCAGGGCCGCCATCGGATTCTCCGGCGCCCCTGTCGGTCCCCGGGCAGCAGAAACTCCTGCAGCAGTGACCGCTGCAGGAGCATCTGTTCCGGGATTTGCGTCAGAACCTGACACGGTTGCGCACCACCCCTTGGTTGAAGCTCTGACTAAACGTCAGCGACCTTACGGCCCTTGTACTCCATGAAGAGTGCGGTGCCGGCGGCGTCCGTGACGACCTTCGCGCGGTGCGGGAGGCTGTAGACAACCTTGCCGTTTTCCATGGTCTTCACCAGGGTGGGGGCTTCGGCCTTCCAGCAGGAACGGCGTGAGCGGGTGTTGGAGCGTGATTGCTTGCGCTTCGGGACTGCCATGACTACTTCTCTTCTCTATCCGGTACAGCATGGATGTGCTCATCCGTGCTGATGCTTTCGGAAGCTTGGAATTCCAATAGTGCGGACCATCTCGGATCCGGCACTTCACTCGGTTCGAGTTCAGGGGAAGTGGCACGCCGTTCCCCGGTCTCTGGGTCGAGACCTGGGCAATCCCGCCGGCAAACCGGCTGGAACGGCAGTGACAACACCACTGCATCCCTGATGAGAGGTTCAAGATCCACGTGGTCGTCTTGAACCGCACACTCATAAGCTTCATCAAGAGCGTACGCGAAAAGTTCAACAAAATGAACTCGGACAGGCAATTCGATGTCAATCAGGCATCTTCCGCACTCTCCGGCGGCTTTTCCGGTGACATCGGCGGTCACCAGGATGCCCTCGTGGATGCATTCCAGACGCAGATCGGCCTCGAGGGTGGAGCCGGCTTTCACGGCAACGAGCGCTTCACCGAGGTCGTTGGGAACGACGATGTCGATGTTGCGCTCGTACATCGTTCCCGGGCGGTTGATGACGTCGCGAACGTCAACCTTGTACGGGGTCTTCTTGAACTTGATCACAAGGGAAAATTCTACGCGCCCCCGGGCGTGCCGGTGGCCAGGCCCATCCGGCGCAGTGCCGACGAGGTCAGCGACGTCGGGAACACCAGGGCCCTGGCCCGCTGGATGGCCCGGGAACCGTGCCGCACGGCGTGAACGACGACATCAAGATCGGCCAGCAGCCCGGCACCCGGGTTCGTTGGCGACCCGTCCCGGCGGGCGTAGTGCGCCTGTTCGGTGGCCACCAGCATCCGCTCGAGCGCCTCGCGGGCCCGGGGACTGTCGCCCACACCGGGCCGGTCCCGGATACTGTCGGCCAGCTCCCGTGCGGTGAGGGTGTCGTAGACCTCCAGCCCGTGATCCACCGCGGTATCGGACAGCTCACGCCAGGCCAGCACCGCGCCGGCCCGATCCGCTGCCAGAAGGCGCCGCCGCCGCCGCCGCCGGGCCAGGCGGAACACGCCGGGGGCGAGCAGGAGAAGCAGGACACCCGTCGCCACGAGCCCGATCCGGGCGAGAATGTTGGGCAACTCATCCTCCTCGGCCGCCAGAGTGTCCACGGGGCCACCCTCGAATCCGGGGTTGTCGTTGGCCCGCGGCACGACCGACGGCGCCTCACCCGCGGACGGCGCACCGGACGCCGTCGAGCTCTCCGGCGCGGCGTAGTCCGGAACCGTGCCCCGCCCAGGGGTCGGTTCGAAAGGCACCCAGCCGACCCCGACGAAGTAGAGCTCCGGCCAGGAGTGCAGGTCGTGCGAGTCGACGTTGTACCGGTTGATGCCGTCGACGGCCGTGGCCGTCCGGGTGCCGGGGAGGTACCCCAGCACGATCCGGGCCGGGATGCCCAGGCTGCGCGACATCAGGGCCATCGCCGAGGCGAAGTGCACACAGTAGCCGCGTTTCACGTCGAGGAACGTGGCGATGACATCGGCCCCGCCGCCGTCGTACCCCTCATCGACCGGAGCCTCGGTGTCGTAGGTGAATTCACTTCCGCGCAGGTAATCCTGGATGGCCACCGCGGCGTCGTAGTTCGACTCCGTACCCGTACTGACGATGCGGGCGGTGTCACCGATGATCCCGGGTGTTCCCATCGGCAGGAACAGACTCGGCTCGATGTCGACGGGGTACCGGGTGCCGGACTCACGAAGTTGTTCCCTGGTGGGCTGCAGTTCGAGGGACGTCACCGCGTAGCGCTGGCCGATGGTCGTGCTGTCGGTGCTCGAAATGGCTCGGGTGTCGTTGTTCCAGAACCAGTCCCCGGTGAGCCCATCGACGCTCGTTGCGGGCACGGGGACCGGCAGCATGTCGGTGCGGACCCCGTCGATGTCGATGATGGTGTTGGCCTCGGTCCTGGCCACCCGTTGGGAGAGCCCCGGCGGATTCGCTATGGAGTCGACGGTCAGGTCCTCATCGACCTCGACGGCCCTCGGCAGCCACGTGGTGCCCTTGATGTCATCGAGGGTGAGCAGTGCGAGGTACGGCTGCTCGACGGCCGTTGTGCGGTAGTGCAGCGCGGGACCGGCCTTGGGCCTGCGCAGGTCCTGGCCGAGTTCGATCATCTGGCTGACTCCGGCACCGAAGAGCGCGCTGTCGGACCGCGAGCCGAAGGCTCCGCCGGAGATCACGGGCGCCGACAGGCTGAAGATCAGGGAGCCGACGATGCCGATGGCAGCGATGGCGATGGCTCCGCGTACGGCCCCGGTCGCACCCGTGATCCCTGTTCCGCGCCCGCCGGCCTGCCGGTTGACCCGCATCCCACGCAGATGCACGTCGATGCGCAGGAGGAGCAGATACGCGGCGGCTGTCGCAACGAGGGCGACCCAGTCCGCACCGGTGGACACCACAAAACCGGGTACCGCAACGGGGACCAGGGCCGGGATCCCGGCCAACGCGGGCCGGCCCAGACCGATCGCGAGGATGTCCATCAGGATCGCCAACAAGCCCACTCCCACGGCCAGGAGGAACAGGATGCCGTCCAGCACCTGGGCCGGAGTGCCCTGCGTCTGAATGGAGCGCACCCCGTCAGTGGCCAGTTCGGTGAAGCGGGCGACGGTATCGCCGGTGGGAACCAGCCAGAGCAGCCCGGTCCCGCCACCGAAGAACAGTGTGAGTAGCACGATGAGCCCACCCGTCGCCAGCAGCGGCACGACCACACTGTGCACCCCCGCCCGACGCAGCCCTGCCGAACCGACGAGCACGAGGCTCGCCACGATCAACAGCACCAACCACCACGACGATCCGGCCAGGACGGCGCCCAGGGCGGTGCATCCGGTCATCAGCAGCACCAGCAGCGCCAGGGTGAGCGGCCAGCGCACGATTTCAGTTCTGGTCATCGCGTCGCCGCCGTGTCCTGCCCGGCCTGCGCCCACGCAACCGCGACCGGTGCCGACGTATCCACCAGCGCGCACTGCCAGCCGGCCTCGCTCAGGCGTTCGATGGAGTCGGCGCTCATGGTGTCGAACACGAACGCGACGGCGGGCTGGCAGAGGCCGCGCAAGGCGACCAGGTCACGCGTGTCGGCGGGGCCGATATCGACGAGAACCGCGAAGGACGGAACCTGACGGCCCAGAGTCGCTGCCGGCCGGTGGCCGAGGCCGTCATCGATCGCGGCGTGGGTCACGCGGTCACGTCGGACCACGATCGCCAGGGCATCGACAAGCGCGGGCACGCCTTCCGGACCGGTGAACGAAGCCGGGTCGTCGCCGCGCAGGCCCCCTCGCCGGCCGTTGTCCGGATCGTGAGGAACCCTGGAGTCCCCCGCCACTGGCCGCACGGGGAGGAGCTGGCAGGGGCCGAGCTCCACCACATCGAGTCTGAACCCGCCCTCGAGCAGATGAACGGCGACGGACGCGGCCAACTCGATGGCCAGCTCGAATTCGGCGTCGTGCCCGCGGTCGGCGCCCCGCCCTCCGCGGGTGGTGTCGAGGATGACGCGCGCTTCGGGATGGCTGCGTTGTTCCTCCTGCCGGACCATGATCTCGCCATGCCGGGCGGTCGCCGGCCAGTTGACCCTGCGCATCGGGTCCCCCGGCCGGTACTCCCTGGCGATCAATTCATTCGAGTCATTGTTGAGATGCCGAACACGTTCATGGCGGGAGCCCTCGCCCCGTGTGATCGACACACCGTTGCCCGGCAGCGAGGTGACCCTAGGCGTCACGGTCAAATCATGCGGTGAGCCGATCGGCCACTCGCTGTAGGCGAGTCCGAAGGGGTCCGACCGGCCGAGCATCAGCGGTCCGATCGGATACACCCCCCGCCGGGATGGATGCAGCTGATAGCTCACCACCGCGGTGTCTGCGGCGCTCGAGCGCCCGGCTCGCGCCGGTGCGAGGGACCGCAGCGGCTGGCTCGGCGGCACGCTGACGCCCCTGACCGCCGTGTCGCGCCAGCGCAGTCCGAGCAGGGGCGTTGGGGCGAGATTGCGGATCTGGATCGTCACGGTGGCGCTGGACCCCGCTGTCACGGTGCCGGGCCTGAACGTGCGGGTGACGGACACGCGCACCGGATGGACGAGGACGAAGCCGAGGGCCACTGTCGGGACCAGAAGCAGCACCCCGGCCACGAACAGGAGGTCGCGTTCGTCGTAGGCCCAGGCGACCGCGAACAGCACCGCCCCGACGCCCAGGAAAACGGCCCCGCGCACTGTGGGGCGAACCAGTCGGCGGGCCCGGCCGCGTCGCCCGGTCAGGTCCGTCCGGGTCATGCCCCTCTGCGTCTTGCTCATCTGCGTCACGTCCACCTGCATCTATGGCCCATGATGACTCCGATAGTGTGCCGCCCGCTACAGGCGGCCCTGCGACCCCGTCGGCACGGGCGTGGCCGCGAGGATGCGCCTGATCGTCTCCTCGATGAGCAGGGCGCTGTCCTGCGATCGATGGCCCAGTGCCCGGGTGGTGGGCACCAAACGGTGCCCGAGCACGGCGACGGCTAGCGAGTCGATGTCGTCGGGAAGCACATACTCCCTGCCGTGCAGAGCCGCCTGGGCCTTCGCGGCCCTGATCAGCTGCAGGGTAGCCCGCGGGCTCGCCCCCAACCGCAGGTCGCGGTCGTCCCGGGTGGCCCGCACCACGGCGACGGCGTACTCCTTGACCGCCCCGGAGGCGAACACGCTCCGTGCGGCCGACATCATGCCCCGCAGCTGGGGGCCGGTGACCACGGCGTCGATCCTGGACAGCGGGCTGGTCAGGTCGCGGGAGTCGAGCATCGAGAGTTCGGAGGCCGGGTCGGGGTAACCCATCGAGATGCGCGCCATGAAACGGTCGCGCTGGGCCTCGGGGAGGGCGTAGGTGCCCTCCATCTCGATGGGGTTCTGGGTGGCGACGACGGCGAACGGGCGCGCCAGCGGATAGCTGTGTCCGTCGACGGTGACCTGGCGTTCCTCCATGCACTCCAGCAGCGCGGATTGGGTCTTGGGACTGGCCCGGTTGATCTCGTCGCCGATCACGATGTTCGCGAAGATGGCGCCGGGCTTGAACTCGAACCGCCGCTCAGACTGGTTGTAGATCGACACACCCGTCACATCCGAGGGCAGCAGGTCCGGCGTGAACTGGATGCGGCTGACGCTGCAGTCCACGGACTTGGCGAGCGCTTTGGCGAGCATGGTCTTGCCCACTCCGGGCACGTCCTCGATGAGGAGGTGTCCCTCGGCGAGGAGCACCGTGAGCGCGATCTGCACGGCCGAATGCTTGCCGTCGATGACGGACTCGACGTTGCGCATGATCGCGAGGGCGGCTCCCTGCACGTCGGCGAGAGCCACGTCGGTTTCACCGTCCCCGTCGATGGCGCTGCGGGATGCCGCACCGACGGTGGTCGTGCCGGCCACGGCCGACTCCGAGACCCAACGTCCCGGAAATGCGTTCATGCGAGCGGTCGATTCAGAAAGGCCGCGACGGCGGGCGGCACATACGGGGCGATGTCACCGCCGAGGGCGGCAACCTGACGCACCAGGGAGCTGGACACGTGGGCGTGAGCGGGGTCCGGCAGCATGAAGATGGTTTCGACGCCCGCGAGGTTGCGGTTCACGATGGCCATCGGGGTCTCGTAGGCCACATCGATCTGAGAGCGGATGCCCTTGACCAACACACTGGCGCCCACGTCGACGCAATAGTCGACGAGCAGGCCCATGCTCCAGGAGCTGACGATGATGTTTCCCGGCAGTTCGGCCTCGATGATCGCCCGCTCGATGAGGGAGACCCGCTGGGTGATCGGCAGAAGCGCCGACTTGGCCGGGTTGTGCACCACAAGAACGTGCAGCTCGTCGTACAGTCCCGCCGCTCGTTGGATCACATCGAGGTGCCCCAGTGTGACGGGGTCGAATGAACCAGGTACGACGGCGATCCTGCGCATACGGTTCACCCTAGCGCCAGCTTGCAGCGCCCGCTGCCCGGTCCGGCCGGATTTCCCAGACGTTCAGACGCTGACGGTGACCCGTTCAGCCTTTGGAGAGCGCGGCGCGCTCCGAGTCGTCGAGCCGGCGGCGCACGGCCGCCCGCAACGCCGGCATGGTGCGCATCTCCGGGTCCCCGCCGATGAGTTCGCGGGCGGCGGTCCTGGCGTCGGCGATGATGTCGCCGTCGGTCGCCACGCGGAGCAGGCGCAGCGACGACTGGCCGCCGGACTGGAAGCGGCCGAGCACATCGCCCTCCTGCCGTTGCTCGAGGTCGACCTGCGCCAGGACAAACCCGTCGAGGGTGTTCGCGACGGCCTCGATGCGGTCCCGGGCCGGGGACCCCGACGGCGCCGCTGTCACCAGCAGGCATAGCCCGGGCACGCCGCCGCGGCCCACCCGGCCGCGCAACTGGTGTAGCTGGGACACGCCGAAGCGGTGGGCATCCATCACGACCATCACCGAGGCGTTGGGCACGTCGACGCCGACCTCGATGACGGTGGTGGCCACGAGCACCTGGATGTCACCGGCCGCGAAGGCCCGCATGGTGTCGTCCTTCTCGTCGGCGGTCATGGCGCCGTGCAGCGGTTCGATCCGGGCATCCCGCAGCAGCGGATGCCGGTGCAGCTCGGCGTTGAGCTCTTCGACGGTGGTCATCGGGGTGGCGTCGAAGTCGATCTCCTCGCCCTGTTCGAGCTTCTTCGGCGCGATCGCGGGGCACACCACGAAGCACTGGCGGCCGAGCGCGAGCTCCTCGGACACCCGCTGCCACACCCGCACCACCCAGGCCGGTTTTTCGTCGAGGGGCACCACGAAGCTCTCGATCCCCGGGCGTCCGGACGGGAGCATGGCGATGGTGCTCACGTCGAGGTCACCGAACACCGTCATCGCGATGGTGCGGGGAATGGGCGTGGCGGTGAGCACCAGAACGTGCGGCGGCAGTTCGGCCTTCTGTCGCAGGGCCTCGCGCTGGTCGACGCCGAAACGGTGCTGTTCGTCGATGACGACCAGGCCGAGGTCGAAGAACCCGACGGTGTCACTGAGCAGGGCGTGTGTGCCGATCACGATGCGGGCCTGGCCGGACACCGTGCGCAGCAGTGCCTTCCGCCGTTCGGCGACGGGGAGCTGCCCGGTGAGCAGGGTGGGCATCAGTTCGGCGGTGAGGTCGGGGCCCAGGATGCGGGCTATCGAGCGCAGGTGTTGCCCGGCCAGCACCTCGGTGGGGGCCAGCAGCGCCGCCTGGCCGCCGGAGTCCGCCACCGCGAGCATGGCGCGCAGGGCCACGACGGTCTTGCCGGAGCCGACCTCGCCCTGGACCAGCCGGTTCATCGGGGCGGTCAGGGCAATGTCTCGCAGGATCTCGGCGCCGGTGATCTCCTGGTCGACGGTGAGGGCGAACGGCAGCGTCGCGTCGAACCGCTCGAGGTAACCGCCGGGGACCGGCTGCCGCGACCGGGTCCGCAGGGCGCGGTGCTCGGTGTGCTGCTGCACCAGCACGCACTGCAGCACGAACGCCTCAGTGAAGCGGAGCGTCTCCCTGGCCTCGTTCCAGTCGTCGTCGGTGGTGGGGCGGTGGATGCGCAGCAGCGCGTCCCGGTGCTCCAGCAGGCCGCGTTCGCGGCGCATCCGCTCGGGGATCGGGTCCTCGACCGGGCCGAGCCTCTCGAGGACCTTCACGATCAGCTTGGCGATCTGCCAGCTCGTCACGGCAGCCGTCGCACCGTAGATCGGGATGGGCCGGTCGGCCCACAGGCGGGCCTCTGCGGCATCCTCCGGCGAGATCGTGGCGTCCATGGGGTTGTCGCTGCCCGGCACGATCTCGAAGTCGGGATGGGCGAGCTGACGGGTCTTGTTGAAAATCGTGACCTTGCCGGAGAACATCGCCCGCATGCCGGGGCGCAGGGTCCTGGACAACCAGGGCTGGTTGAAGAAGGTCAGCGAGAGCATGCCGCGCCCGTCGGAGATGATGACCTCCGTCCGGTGCGGTGACTTTTTGCCCGGCTGCCGGCTGCCGGGGCTCTTCACCGTCACGGACAGCACTTCGGCCAGCACTGTCACGGCCTCGTCCAGCGGCAACGCCGCCAGCGTGGTGAGTTCGCCGCGCCGGGCGTATCGGCGCGGGTAGTGGCTGAGCAGGTCGCCCACCGTCGCCATGCCGAAGGCCTTGTCCAGCAGGGTCGCCTGGCCCTGGCCGAGAACGCCCCGCAGGGCCGAATCGAGGGTCAGCGCCCCGGGGTCGTCGGCGGGGTCCCCGTGCGAGGTGGCGGCATCCGAACCGGTCATACTCCGATGCTAAACGTCAGCACCGACGCCGGGCACCGACGCCGCAGACTGTGGATGGCGCGCGAAGGCTAGGCTCGAAGACAAATGACGCGAATTGTCGCCGGGTTCGCCGGCTCCCTCACCCTCACCGTGCCGGCCAAGGGCACCAGGCCCACCAGCGACCAGGTGCGCGAGGCACTGTTCTCGGCACTCGACGCCCGCGACGCCATCCGTGACTACAGGGTGCTCGACCTGTACGCCGGTTCCGGCGCACTCGGCCTCGAGGCCGCCAGCCGCGGCGCCAGGGTCGTCACCCTCGTCGAGAACGGCTTCGCGGCCAGCCAGACCTGCCGTAAGAACGCCGCCGCGGTGCAGAAGGCCGCCCCGAAGGGCGCGAACCTCGCTATCTCGGTGTCCAGCCAGGCCGTGCAATCCTTCCTTGGCGGCACCCCCGACGGCTTCGACCTGGTCTTCCTCGACCCGCCGTACGACCTCCCGGACGCCGAGCTGGCCGCGAACCTCGCCGCCCTGGCGCCGCTGCTGGACCCGGACGCCCTCGTGGTGGTGGAACGCTCGTCCCGGTCGCCGGAACCCACCTGGGGACCCGGCCTCGTCGTGGAACGCCGCAAGAACTACGGCGACACCACCCTCTGGTACGCCGGGGTGGCCGGCCCGGTGTAGGAAACCCCTGAAGAGGGCTGGTCAGAACGGATTTTTGCGCCTACGGTTGATGTGTGGGCACCGTCGTCCACCGCATTCGAAAGGTCGACTCTGTGCGTGTAGCGGTTGTTTGTGCCAGCCAGTACGGCGCCACCCTGGGCATCGCCGAACGCATCGGCGCCGAACTCGGCCTCGCCGGCCTGGACGCCCGCGTCTACGATGCCGCACAGCCCCCGCACGCGGAGGATGTGGCGGGTTTCGACGCCTTCGTGGTGGGCAGCGCCGTGTACATGGGTCACTGGCTCAAAGATGCCACGACCTTCGTGCACCGCTACCAGCCCACCCTTCTCGAACACCGGGTCTGGCTGTTCAGCAGCGGCCCGCTCGGATCGGCGACCACGGATGCCGACGGCACCGATGTGCGGGAGAGCACCGTGCCCGCGGAGATCGCCGATTTCACCAACAGCGTGCGGCCGGTCGGTCACCGGGTGTTCTTCGGAGCCATCGATCCGGATGTGCTCAGCCTGGGGCACAGGCTGATTCGAAAGTTCCCCGGCGCGGCCGAGAAGATCCCGGCCGGCGACTTCCGCGACTGGCCGGAGATCGAAGCCTGGGCGAGGGAGATCGCCCGCGCCCTGGTCACGCCCGCCTGAGCCGGCTCATCGTTGGGGAGGGTGCCTCAGGTGGTGGCGCCGTCCCAGCCGCGGTACGGGTCCCAACCGCCCTGGGTGTGCGGCTCACCGTCCACGAGCACGATCCCGGACTCGCCGGTGACGGTGCCGAGGCGCCGGAATCCGGCGGGGAGCTCCGCGGTGGGCGGGAAGGTGGCCAGCAGGCCGTGGTCCTCTCCCCCGCCCAGGGCCAGCTCCCGCTGGTCGCCGAGCGCCGCTGAATCAAAATCGACGCCGGCGCCGCTGGCCCGCGCGAGCCGGCCCGCATCGATAGCCAGCCCGTCGGACACGTCGAGCATGGCCGTCGCTCCGGCGGCCGCCGCGACAGCGCCCAACCGGATCGGCGGTACCGGCGCCAGTTGCGCCTCGACGAACCGGGGCTCGCGCAGCTTGAGGGCATCGGCGGCCGCGCGGCTCGGCACTCCGTCGGCGTCCACCCCGAAGCGGAACAGCAGCCCGAGGCCGATGCCGGCGTCACCCAGACGTCCAGCGTGGGCAACGATGTCCCCCGGCCGGGCACCGGAACGCAGCACGGGCGCCCGACCCTCGAGGTCGCCGAAGGCCGTGATCGAGAGAGTGAGGGCGTCGGAGGCGGACAGGTCACCGCCCACGACCCCGCAGCCCGGAGCCAACGCTTCACAGCCGTCGCGCAACCCGTCGGCGATGCCGAGGATGACCGAGATCGGTGTGGACGGCGGAGCGGCGATGGCCACCACGAGCGCTGTGGGCCTCGCGCCCATCGCGGCGACATCGGACAGGTTCGTGGCGGCGGCCTTCCAGCCCAGGTCGTGCGGCGTCGACCAGGCCAGCCTGAAGTCCGGGCCCTGGATCATCATGTCGCAGGTGACGACGAACCGGCCGTCGGCCGCGGAGAGCACGGCGGCGTCGTCACCGGGTCCGAGCAACTCGATGTCGGCGTGCGGCAGCCGCGGGAAGATGCGGGCGAGCACCTCGCCCTCGCTGAGGTCGGCCAGGGTCTGGTCGGGAGCATTGGTCATGCTTCAAACGGTAACCTGAATGTGATGACTCTCCAGTTCACCCTCTCTCGCCGGCTCCGCCACAGCACCGGTGTCCGCGCCGCGACAGCGCTGCTGCTCGCGGCCTCCGCCGTTGTGCTCACAGGGTGTGCCGCCGCGGTTCCGATGCAGCCGGCAGCGGATGCGGAGAACCCCGCCTGCGCCGACATCATCGTGCGCCTGCCGACGACCGTGGCCGACCAGCCCGAGCGGGAGACGAACGCTCAGGCCACCGGCGCCTGGGGTGACCCCAGCGCGGTGCTGCTCACCTGCGGCGTCGAGGTGCCCGGACCCACCACGCTGCCGTGCGTGAGCATCAACGGAGTCGACTGGATCGAGGATGACAGTGAGGCGCCCATGTACCGGTACACCACCTATGGGCGTGAACCGGCCACGGAGGTCTACCTCGACTCCGAGCTGGTCAGCGGATCGACAACCCTGGTCGACCTCGCCGCGGCCGTCGCGAACGTTCCCGCCTCGAAGCAGTGCCTCAGCGCCGACGACGTGACCCTGCCCAGCGAGACGCCCGCGCCCTAAGGCGGGCTCCGCCGCGCGGAGGCCGCGGATGCCGTGCCCGGGCCCGCGCGCCCCTCATCGAGTTGCCGGAAATACACCCTTCAGGGCAGCTGAAGGGGAATCCTGCGGAAAGTCGTGGAGGGCGCACCCATCGACTCACGGCAAACGCCCCCTTCAAAGCAGCTGAAGGGGGCGTTTCACGGCAAGTGGTGGCGGCGTCTGCGTTACTCGGTGACGACGGCGGAGGTGCGGCGGCGCTTGTGCGCTGCCCGGGCCAGGGCCACCTCGATGAGCTCGTCGATCAGCTGCGGGTAGGTGTACCCGCTGGCCAGCCAGCAGCTGGGGAACATCGAGATGGGGGTGAAGCCCGGCATGGTGTTGATCTCGTTGATCACCCAGCCGTCGGCGGTGAGGAAGAAGTCCACCCTGGCCAGGCCGCCGGCGTCGATGGCCTCGAACGCCCGCACCGCGATGTCCTGCATCTCGGCCAGGTCCGCCGGGGCGAGGTCCGCCGGGCAGAGCAGTTCGATGCCCGCAGCGTCGAGGTACTTGGCGGCGAAGTCGTAGAAGTCGCGGCCGGTGACGACGACCTCACCGGCAACGGAGGCATGCGCCGGTTCGCCGGGGCGCCCCTGCAGCACGGCGACCTCGAGCTCGCGGCCCACCAGGCCCGCCTCGATGAGCACCTTGTCGTCCTCGGCCAGCGCCACGGCCATCGCCTCGGCCAGCTGGTCGGAGTTGGCGACCCGGCTCACGCCGACGCTGGAGCCGGCTCTGGCCGGCTTCACGAAGGCGGGCAGCCCCAGCTCCTCCAGGGCGGCGTAAGCCGACCCCGGCGCGTCGGCCCAGTCGTCCGCGGTGATGGTTCGCCAGGGGGCCACGGCCAGCCCCGAGTGCTGCAGAACGGTCTTGGTGAAGTGCTTGTCCATGCCCAACGCTGACGCGAGCACACCGGAGCCGACGAACGGCAGGTCGACGAGTTCGAGCATCCCCTGCACGGTGCCGTCTTCGCCGTATGGTCCGTGCAGGATCGGGAACACCAGGTCGATCGGGCCGAGGCTCCGGCGGCCGGAGTCGTCCACGACGATGACTTCGCGGCTACGCGCACTGTCGGGCCAGAGCACCCGGGTCCCGTTGTCGGTGACCTCGGGCAGGGCGGCGGCGGTCAGCGCGAACTTGGTCGGATCGTCGTCTTCGAGCACGAAGGTGCCGTCGCGGGTGATGCCTACCGGGATGACCGTGTAGCGGTCCCGGTCAATTGCGGCCAGTACCCCGCCCGCTGTGGCGCAGCTGATCGAATGTTCGCTTGAACGCCCCCCAAACAGCAGCGCTACCGTGAGCTTGTCCGTCATCAATGGTCCTTTCACCCTGCGGTGCGCCGGAGTCAGTCGTGAGGTGCGGCGCAATATCCCGCGGCTTCAGCGTACCCGCCAGCACCTGGCGCACCTGTTCGACGATGGGCATGTCGACACCCTTGGCACGCGCCAACTCGAGGATCGGGCTCACGGATGCGAGTCCCTCTGTGGTCTGCTGCATCTGCGCGATGACGTCGTTGTAGCTGTAGCCCTGGCCGAGCAGCCGGCCGGCGGTGTTGTTGCGGGACAGCGGGGACTGGCAGGTCGCGATGAGGTCGCCGAGGCCCGCCAGACCCGCGAGGGTCTCCGGCTGCGCGCCGTAGGCCACGGCGAAGTCGGTCATCTCCACGAGCCCGCGGGTGATGATCGACGCCTTGGTGTTCTCGCCGTAGCCGACGCCGTCCACGATGCCGATCGCCACGGCGATGAGGTTCTTGAGCACGCCGCCGAACTCGGTGCCGATGACGTCGGTGTTCACGTACGACCTGAAGTACTTCGTGGTGGCCAACAGGGCCACGGCGTGCGCGGTATCCAGGTTCGACGAGGACACCACGGCGGCCGTGGGCTGCTCCTTGGCGATCTCCAGGGCGAGGTTGGGCCCAGAGATCGCGGCGATGCGGGCCGGGTCGATCGGCAGGACCTGCTCGATGATCTCGCTCATCCGCAGACCCGAGGAGCGTTCGACGCCCTTCATCAGCGACACGATGATGGCGTTGGGCGCCAGGAACGGTTCGGCCTGGATGAGGTTCTCGCGCAGGGACTGGCTGGGCACGGAGACGAAGACCTGATCGGCGCCGGCGAGGGCCAGATCGAGCCTGGACGTGGCGCGGAGGCCCACGGGCAGGTTGATACCGGGCAGGTAGTCGCTGTTGCGGCGCCCCTCGGTGATCTCCTTCGCCAGCTCGGGGCGGCGGGCCCAGAGCACCACATCCGCTCCGCCGTCGGTGAGGATTTTCGCGAACGTGGTGCCCCAGCTTCCGGCGCCGAGAACGGCAACGCGGGTGCCTGGCTGGACTTTAGGCTTCAAAACGGCCGGTCTCTTTCTGATCGTGCTCAGAGGGGTTCCAGCGCTTGGCCGGTGCGGTCTCGTTGCGGAGGTCCTCGAGCAGGGCGGTGATGGCGTCCATCACCACGGCGGTCGCCTCGTTCAGCGTCGCCGTATCGAGGTTGCGGCCGCGGAACTCGGCCAGGTCGAGCGGGTCGCCAATCTTGACCAGGATGGTCTTGCGCGGGAACAGGTGCAGCTTCTTGGAGTACCGCTCCATGAGCTGCTGGGTGCCCCAGTGCGCCGCCGGCACGATGGGGATGCCCTGCTCCAGGGCGATCCGCACGGCGCCGCTCTTGCCGCGCATGGGCCACATGCCCGGATCGCGGGTGAGGGACCCCTCCGGGTACACGACCACCATCTGGCCGCGTTCGACGAGCCGACGGGCGGCCTTGACGGGCTCGCTGCCGCGCACCGAACCGCCACGCTGCACCGGAATCTGCCCGGACTTCTTCAGCAGCCAGCCGGCAACGGGCAGCTTGAAGAGCGACGCCTTGGCCAGGAACCGCGGCAGCCGGCCGAGCTTCCAGCTGACCATGCCCATCACGATCGGGTCGATCTCGCTGTAGTGGTTGGGCGAGAGAACGAACGCGCCCTCACGGGGGAACTTGTGGCCGTCGGTGATCTTGTAGCGCGCGGCCAGGTTCATCGGCGGCAGCACGAGCACGGCAAGCAGCCAGAAAATCGAGGGTTTGCTCTTCTCGGAGCGCACCCGGCCGGACTTCGTCACCGGTAACGACGGGGAATCTGGCGCGTTGGAATCTGGCACGTCTGTATCTGGCACGGTGCCATTATCCTTCGAGATCGAAGTCAGCCCCCAACAGACGCAGCTTGGTGATGAAGTTCTCGTACCCGCGGCTGATGATTCCCACGTTGCTCACGGTGGAGGTTCCCTCGGCCGTGAGGGCCGCGATGAGGTGGCTGAAGCCACCGCGCAGGTCGGGTACCTCGATGTCGGCGCCGACCAGCTTGGTCGGGCCGGCGATGACGGCGGAGTGGTTGAAGTTGCGCTGACCGAAGCGGCACGGGTGCCCGCCGAGGCATTCGCGGTGGATCTGGATGGTGGCGCCCATCTCGACCAGGGCGTCGACGAAGCCGAAGCGCTGCTCGTAGACGGTTTCGTGCACGATCGACACGCCGTGGGCGTGGGTGAGCGCGATCACGAGCGGCTGCTGCCAGTCGGTCATGAAGCCGGGGTGAACATCCGTCTCGATGATGACGGGCTTGAGGTCGCCGCCCGGGTGGTAGAAACGGATGCCGTCGTCGTGGATGTCGAACGCGCCGCCGACCTTGCGGAAGACGTTGAGGAAGGTGAGCATCTCGGCCTGCTTGGCGCCCCCGACGAAGATGTCACCGTCGGTGGCCAGCGCGGCCGCGGCCCAGCTGGCGGCCTCGTTGCGGTCGAACAGGGCGCGGTGCTGGTAGCCCTGCAGGCTGTCGACACCCTCGATGCGGATGACCCGGTCGGTGTCGACCGTGATGATGGCGCCCATCTTCTGCAGGATGTTGATGAGGTCCATGATCTCGGGCTCGATCGCGGCGTTCTTGAGCTCGGTGATGCCCTCGGCACGCACGGCGGTCAGCAGCACCTGCTCGGTGGCGCCCACGCTCGGGTACGGCAACTCCACCTTGGTGCCCTTGAGGCCGTTCGGCGCCGACATGCGGATGCCGCTCTCCTGCTTCTCGACGACGGCGCCGAACTTGCGCAGCACCTCAAGGTGGTAGTCGATGGGGCGGTCGCCGATGCGGCAGCCGCCGAGGTCGGGGATGAAAGCTTCGCCGAGGCGGTGAAGCAGCGGGCCGCAGAACAGGATCGGGATGCGAGAGGAGCCGGCGTGGGCGTCGATGTCGGCGTAGTGCGCGCTCTCCACGTCCACCGGGTCCAGCTGCAGGCTGCCGGGCTCGTCGCCCTCGGTCACCTTGACGCCGTGGGCCTCGAGCAGGCCGCGCACGATGCGTACGTCGCTGATGTTCGGCACGTCACGCAGGATGCTCGGGGTTTCGCCGAGGAGTGCGGCAACCATGGCCTTGGTGACCAGGTTCTTGGCACCCTTGACCTCGATGCGACCGACCAGGGGGCGGCCGCCGCGGATGGTGATCTTGTCGCCGACCAGGCCTACATTGGCTCCGTGACTCTGCGCGTTTCCGCGCTCTGCATTCTCTTGAACGTTTTCGCGGACCTGATTGTTTTCGCCGACGATGATCACAAATTTACCTGCCTTGCGGGGAGAGTGCGGGGGCGCCAGGGCTCCCGGTGGGATTCGAATTCTGCGATTCGCGCTTCGTCGCGCAGGGTCAGGCCGATGTCGTCCAGGCCTTCCAGCAGTCGCCATCTAGTGTATTCGTCGACCTCGAATGAGACTGTGAGGTCGCCGACACTGGCAGTAGAGGCAACCAGATCCACGGTCAGTTCTATTCCGGGGTTCGCCTCGAGTATCCCCCAGAGGGTCTCGGCATCGTCCTCACTGATCTGACCGGCCAGTAGACCCTGCTTGCCCGAGTTGCCCCGGAAAATGTCGCCGAATCGGGGGCTCAGCACCACATCGAAGCCGAAATCGCGCAGCGCCCATACGGCGTGTTCACGCGAAGATCCGGTGCCGAAGTCGGCGCCGACTACCAGGACCTTGGGGCTCTGGTAGGCCGGTTGGTTGAGAATGAACTCAGGATCCTGCCGCCAACCGTAGAAGAGGGCGTCTTCGAATCCGGTCTTGGTGACGCGCTTGAGGAACACTGCGGGGATGATCTGGTCGGTGTCGACGTTCGAGCGGCGCATGGGAACGGCGACACCGGTGACGGTGGTGAATTTCTGCATGACGACTGCTCCTAGACGCTGGCGGGGACGAAAACGGCGGGAACGGCCTCGTGGCCGAGCGTGCCGTCCTGGACGAGGTCCCACGGGCTTGAGAGGGTGCCGCGGATGGCGGTGGCTGCGGCCACCAGCGGGGAGACCAGGTGGGTGCGTCCGCCCTTGCCCTGCCGTCCTTCGAAGTTGCGGTTGCTGGTGGAGGCGCAGCGCTCCCCCGGAGCCAGCTGGTCCGGGTTCATGCCCAGGCACATCGAGCAGCCGGCGAAACGCCATTCGGCGCCGAACGCGAGGAAGATCTGGTCGAGGCCTTCGGCTTCGGCCTCGATCCGCACGCGGGCGGACCCGGGCACCACGAGCATCCGCACGCCGTCGGCAATGGACTTGCCCTTGATGATCTCGGCGGCGGCGCGCAAGTCTTCGACCCGGCTGTTGGTGCAGGAGCCGAGGAACACGGTGTCGACGCGGATGTCCTTCATCGCGGTGCCGGCGGCCAGGTCCATGTATTCGAGGGCGCGTTCGGCGGCGCTGCGCTCGTTGGCGTCGGCGATCTCGGCGGGGTTGGGCACGGTGTCGCTGAGCGAGACGCCCTGGCCGGGGTTGGTGCCCCAGGTCACGAATGGTTCGAGGGTGTCGGCGTCGAGGATCACCTCGGCGTCGAAGGTGGCGCCCTCGTCGGTGGCCAGCGTGTCCCAGTACGCGACGGCGTCGTCCCAATCGGTGCCGGCCGGCGCGTGGGCGCGGCCCTTGAGGTAGGCGTAGGTGGTGGCGTCCGGCGCGACCATACCGGCACGGGCGCCGGCCTCGATCGACATGTTGCAGATCGTCATGCGGCCCTCCATGGAGAGCGCGCGGATGGCGCTGCCACGGTATTCGAGCACGTAGCCCTGGCCGCCGCCGGTGCCGATCCTGGCGATCACGGCGAGGATGATGTCCTTGGCGGTGACGCCGGGACGCAGGGTGCCGTCGACGGTGATGGCCATGGTCTTGAACGGCTTGAGCGGCAGCGTCTGGGTGGCCATGACGTGCTCCACCTCGCTGGTGCCGATGCCCAGCGCCATGGCGCCGAAGGCCCCGTGGGTGGAGGTGTGCGAGTCGCCGCAGACGACCGTGATGCCCGGCTGGGTCAGGCCCAGCTGCGGGCCGACGACGTGCACGATGCCCTGTTCGATATCGCCCAGGGAGTGCAGGCGGATGCCGAACTCGGCGCAGTTGCGGCGAAGTGTTTCGATCTGGGTGCGGCTGGTGAGATCGGCGATGGGCCGGTCGATCGCCAGGGTCGGCGTGTTGTGGTCCTCGGTCGCGATCGTCAGGTCGGGCCGGCGAACCGGGCGACCGGCCAGGCGCAGGCCGTCGAAGGCCTGGGGGCTGGTGACCTCGTGCACGAGGTGCAGGTCGATGTAGATGAGGTCCGGGGTGCCGTTCTCGCCCTTGGCTACCAGGTGTTTGTCCCACACCTTCTCGGCCAGCGTGCGGGGGCGGATGTCCGGCGTGGGTGGATCGGTGATCACTGCGTTAGTCATGTTCGTGCGTCTTCCTCGGGAACGGTGGTCAGCCAACGACAAACTCCGCGACGAGTGGGCCTGTTAGATACGAGACTCGTCGCGGCACAGAAGAAGAAGTCGACGTTGCAGCACACCTCAGGCTAACACGCGCTTTAAAGTCCGCGAACTGTGAGCTGTGCCCCTAAAAATCGCGCATCCTGGTGGGCTTCTCACGGTTCGCGGATGTCGGCGGGCCATGGCCGTGGGGGGACGGTCGACGTATGGTGTGCGCATGACGACCGTGACCGCTCCGAAGACCACTGGCAGGGTGCTCATCGTGATCCTGCTGGCCCAGTTCATCATCGTCGTCGACTCCACGTTCATGAACGTGTCGCTGTCGACCCTCGTGGAGGATTTTGACACGACGGTCACCGGCATCCAGAACGCCATCACGCTGTACACCCTGGTGATGGCCGCCTTCATGATCGCCGGCGCCAAGGTGGGCGACATCATCGGCCGCAAGCGCGCCTTCGTGATCGGCCTCAGCGTGTACTCGGTCGGCACGACCATCACCGCGCTCTCCCCCACGCTGACCGTGTTCATCCTGGGCTGGTCATTCCTCGAGGGGCTGGGCGCGGCCATGATGCTCCCGGCCATGATGTCGCTGATCGTGTCGAACTTCGCCGCCGGCCCCGCCCGGGCGAAGGCCTACGCCGGCTTCGCCGCCATCGCGGGGATCGCCGCGGGGATCGGCCCGATCATCGGGGGCCTGTTCACGTCCTACCTCTCCTGGCGGTTGGCCTTCGCCAGCGAACTGCTCGTGGCGCTGTTCATCTTCACCCAGCTGAAAATCATCAAGGATGCGCCCTTCCTGGGCCGGAAACCCCGCTTCGACTGGCCGGGGTTCATCCTCAGCTCCGCCGGACTCATCACTGCGGTTCTGGGCATCGTGATGGCCTCGGCCTACGGCCTGTTCATCAGTCGCGTTGACGTTGAGATCTTCGGTCAGGTCGTGCTCACCGCCGGCCAGATCTCACCGACGGTCATCCTCGTGTCGATCGGCCTGGTGTTCCTCCTCGTCTTCGTCCTGGTGGAACGAAGCCGGGATCGCCACCACCACGACACGCTCCTGGACCTGAACCTTTTCGGCATCCGCGCCGTCTCGTCGGGGTCGGCCGTGCAGCTGCTGCAGTACCTCGTTCTGACCGGTGCGATCTTCGCACTCTCCCTCTACGTGCAGATGGAACTGAATTACTCGGCGATCCAGAGCGGGCTCACCCTGCTGCCGCTGTCCCTGGCCGTCCTCCTGTCGGCGGCGGTGAGCGGGCGGGTTTTCAGCCGCCGGTTCGCGCCGCGCTCGGTGATCCTCGCCGGCTTCGCCATCATCGTGCTCGGCGCGGCGGCTATGGGGGTGCTGGCCAGGGATGCGACGAGCGGCACCGAGTTCATCCTGGGGCTGGCGCTGGTCGGTTTCGGTGCGGGCACCATCGCTTCCCAGAATCAGAACCTGATCATGTCGTCGGTGAAACCGCAGCGTTCCAACGAAACGTCCGGGGTCATCAACACCTCCCAGAACATCGGCGCATCCCTGGGCACGTCCCTGGCCGGGGCGCTCATCCTGTCGGTGTTCGTCCTGACGGCGACAAGCCTGATCGACGAGAGTCCGGTCTTCTCCTCGTCTGAACAGTCCCAGTTGGACACCGCGGTCACCGAGAAGGCTCAGATCATCAGCGACGCGCAGCTCGGCAACGCCGTCGCGGAGCTGCCCGCCGACCAACAGGCCGAGATCATCGAGATCAACGCCGAGGCCCGGCAGACGGCGCTCACCGTGGTCTACGCTGGCCTGGCCCTCGCCGGACTGCTCGGCTTCGCTGCTGCACTGCGGCTGCCCAAGACGCCGCCGCTTTCGAGCACGGGCCCTGGCGGAACCGGCTCGAGCACGGACAGCACAGCCGGACAGCCCTAGGCGTCGGGCCGCGACACCTGCACCGCGAATTCACCGAGGGAGAGGCTGACGCCGGCGCCCATCGCGGTGCGGACGCCCGGATTCACGGGAGTGCGTTCGCCGTGCACGTCGCCGACACTGACGCCGTTGGTGGAGTGCAGGTCGGTGACCCACAGCTCCCCGTCGACCAGCTCGACGAGGGCGTGCGACTTCGACACCGACCGGGCCGGGTCGATCACGCTGACCATCGTCGCGGCCCGGCGGGTGACCGGGGCCGGGTCGCGGCCCAGCACGAGCGAGCCCGTCACCGGAATGATCTGGCCGTCGGCAAGGGTGAGCTGCCAGACGGATGCGGCCTGCGAGGCAGCCGCGCGCTGCGGAGCGACCGCGGGCAGCGGAGTGCGCGGCGGCGGCGAGCCGGGGAACGTGGGAACAAACGCGGGGATGGACAGCACCGGCGCGGCCCCCGGCGGCGCGACCGCGGGGGCACCGGCCAGCGGGGCGGCTCCCACCGTGGGCATCGGCGGGCCGGTCGGCGGCGCCGCATTGTCGGCGACCGTCGGAGCGCCACCCCCTGGCGCCGGCGGGATGGCGCCGATCAGGTTCTTGTGCGGCACCCGCGCCGTTGATTCCTCGTCGACCTCGGCGTCAGCCTCAGCGTCTTTCGAGCGAAACATGCCCGGCGGGGGAACTATGAAGTCCGGATTTTCCACGGTGCAACTCTACCTTCGGCCCGTGCCGGGGCCACGGCTGCCGCGCAGGTTCACCTGGCTCCAGTCCCGCTTGGCGCGGAGCCTGAACCTGGCGAGAATCCGGCGCAGGCGCCCGGCGGACTCCCCCGCGGTGGCGAGGGAGGCCAGTGCCGCCGTCCAATTGCTCTCCACGACCTCGTCGCTGACCTGCTCGCCGCCGAACACGGCGCTGTCGACGGAAGCTGCTACCGGCACCAGCCGGTGCGGCGCCACGAACTCCGCGGCGTCGACGATCTCCCCGGTGCCGTCGGGGCTGAGCAGCTGGGCGGCCAGCTGCGCTTCCAGGCTGACGGCCACCTGACGACGGCTCGACGCGCGTGGCACCTCGAAACCAAGCTCGGCAAAGCCGTCCGCCAGCTCGGACCAGGCTCCGGCGGCGCGTTCATCGCCGGTCCCCTTGGTTCGGCGATTGCGGCGGCGGCGGGACTTCAGCGCGGCGATGACGAGGAACGGGACACCGATCAGTATCAGCGGGATGCCGATCGAACCGATCACGATCCAGGCCCAGCCGGGCAGCTCGAAGTCCTTGTCCTTGTCCTCGTCCTTGGTGTCGTCGATTTCGACGGCGGTCAGCAGGTCGTCGGCTTCGTTGTCCATGCGCGGGGGCTGACGCACCTGCGGCTGGGGCTCGGTCTTGGGCTTGGGGGTCTGGTCCTGCGGAACGTCAGTCTGGTCAGGGGTGGGGTAGAACGCGACCCAGCCGACGCCTTCGAAGGCCACTTCCACCCAGGCCGTCACGTCGGTTCCGGTGATCTCCACGGTGCCGGCGTCCTCGGGCACATCGGGCGCGAAGCCCATCACCACGCGGGCCGGGTAATCCAGGCTGCGGGCCATCAGGGCCATCGCGGCGGCGTACTGTTCCTCATCGCCCACCATCTGGGTGCGGGTGAACAGTTCGTTGATACGGTCGGCGCCGTGGCCGGCCCTGGACGGGATGCCGTCAGAGGCCAGGCCGTGGCTGAGGAACCCCTTGGTCTTGAGCGCCTGTTCGATCGCCCGGAGACTGTCGATGGGAGTATCGGCCGTGCCGGCGTACTCGATGGCCTTGGCCACGACGACGTCGGGGATGTTCTCGACCGCAGGCTGGGTGACGTCGGCGACGGGCACGTCCTGGAGGTCCTCATCCCGGTAGGTCTGCTGCAGCATGGCGTTCACCGTGTACTCATAACCGGGTTCGACACCGGTGGTGAGCACGGCGGTGCCGCTATCGGCGTTGTAGCGCAGGGTCTCGGCCTCCTCCTGGCTGCCCGCGTCGTCGAAGTCCACGGTGGCCGGATACCCGATCACCGGCAGCCAGACGTCTTCGTACCCGACGACGTCGACGGTGACGGTGCTGTTCGCACTGCTGGTGACCAAGGCCGGTTCGGGGATGGTGCGGCCCACGAGGCGGAAGCTGCCGGAGCCGTTCACCAGGGTGTCCGCGGCGGCCACATTCCACAGTTTGCCGTCGTAGGCATCCATACTCGCCAGCCGCAGGGTCTCTCCGGGCTGCATTCCGGTCACGGAGAACAGCGGGGTGTCAGCGAGGGTCTTGGTGAACTGCCGGAAGCCGGCCAACGGGCTCGGGAACTCGAGCGGATCGAACGGCGGCTGGATCTCCTCGCGCAGCACGAATCGGTCCTTGGTCTCCGGTGCCAGGACACCGCCGACGAGAGCGCCGATCAGCACGGCTCCGACGACCAGGGTGGCGGTGCCCAGAAGCTTGCGTCGCAGCAGCCGAGCTGCGCCCGCGGCATCCGCGCGTTCCACTTTCGTGCGGCGCCAGCCGATCCAGACGATGGCGACAACGGCGAAGGCAACACCGCGCAGGCCCGCGTAGAACGTCTTGTCGGTGCCCATCAGGATGCCGGTCAGATACAGCAGGACCGGCCCGATCAGGAGAACACCGGTGCGCCAGACTGTGCGCCGGCGGCCGGGCAGCCACCGGCTGGCCAGCATGGTGCCGACCAGGGCGATCAACCAAGCCGCGAAGTACGGCAGCACCGGCATGTAATACGGTGCTTCCACGGGCGTGCCGAGGGTGACGATGTCCTTCCAGCCGAAGACCGCGCCCAACGCCAAGCCGGCGGTGGACGAGATGCTGGGGAACACGCCGAGCAGGGCTTCGCCGGGCATGGTGAACGGCGTGCCGAGCAGGAAGTACGCCAGGATGGCGGCGAGCACGCTGGTGACTACACCCAGCCGCAGTGCGTAGCCGAGCACGGCGATTCCGGTTCCCACGATCAGTCCGCCGAGGCCGGCGACCAGGAAGTTGTAGTCGCCGAAGGAGGTCTCCAGGCCCAGCACGCCCAGCAACGACAGCAGGCTCAGCACGGCGACGTCGGTCCAGGCGGCCCGCGGGAACGGCCGCCAGGCCGCGCGCAGTCCCGCCGGCCGGTCGGGGCGTGGCCTGGCTGCCGGCGCGGTCCTGGCCCGCGTTGTCGAACGGGGGCGGGTGAAGCGGCTCATCGGTGTACCCGTCGGAGAAGTTTGGGCAGGTCGGCCAGATCGCCGATGGTGACGACCGTGAGGCCGGACACCGTGGACAGCCGGGACTGCGCCCCGGGGTTAATACGGAACGCGAGGGTGGTGGCGTCCTTACCGAACAGGGTCTGCGCGGCCCGGAATTCGGTGAGGTCCATCAGCGAACCGGCGATGATCATGACCACGCTGGGCGGCGGCAGGCGCCGGGTGGCGGCCCGCGCGAATTCCCGCAGGCTCGGGAAGAGGCCGGACACGGCGTCGATCCTGGAGGTGTCGTCGAGCAGGGACACCGGGGTCGCGGTGCGCAGGGCGAGCTTCTCGGTGACCACGCTGAGGCCGGTGCCGTCGCGGATGATCTGCAGCGCCAGCGATGCGGTCACGGACACGGCGAGTTCGAACTCCTCGTTCGAGGCGTAGTACGCGGTCTCGGAGGTGTGCACGATGGTGAGCTGGGTGCGCCGGGTCTCTTCGAACTGACGCACCATCAGCTGCCCGGTGCGGGCGGACGTGCGCCAGTGCACATTGCGCAGCGGGTCGCCGGGCTCGTACGCGCGCAGGGCGTGGAAGGAGATGTCGTCGCTGGTGATCTTCTTGGTGACCTCACCCTCGAGGTCGCGCATGAGGCCGGCGGCCGAGGAGGCGATCCGGGTGGTCACCGGGTGCACGAACAGCTCAACGGCCTCGGTCCAGCGCACGGTGCGCCGCATCAGGCCCAGCTGGTCACCGCGCACCGAGACGGCGGGGCCGGCGACGATCACGGCGCGGCGCTGGGTGGGCACGGCGAACAGCTCGTCGTGCACGGCGGCCGGTGCGAGCCCGGGGATGACGAACTCCGCCAGCCCGGTGCCGACGGGAAGTTCCATGCGGGCGGGCAGCAGGGCGCGCTCCCCCGAGTTCGTGACGGTCATCTGCCCCAGGGCCCGTTCGCCGGCGACGACGCGGTGCGGGTTCAGCTGCAGCTCGACGGCGTAGGTGGCCCGACCGATGATGAACGGCACGGCAACGAGCACGGCGGCCAGCAGGGTGGTCGCCAGGTAGGTGAATTCCACCCAGCCGAACACGGCGCTCACGATGAACGCGGCGACCGCGCAGAGCAGCACCAACCGGCCGGCCGGGCCGATCACATCGACGACGGGGCGGATGCGCCCCAGCACGACGGCGAGCACCTGGCGGAGCAACCGCCAGGCGTGGGAGGCACCGACCCCGAGCGCGCGACCGACCGATCTCAGGGCGTGTCTGGCCGGTGAGATCCTGACAGGACCGCGCTCGGAGGCCCGTCTCATGCTGCGCGGAAGGCGGGCGGGGCCACCTCGACGAGGATCCGGCTGACGATGTCTTCGGCGGTGACGCCGGCGAAGTCGGCTTCGGGGTCGACCATGATGCGGTGCGCGAGCACCGGGATGGCCAGGTCGCGGATGTCGTCGGGGCTGACGAAGGTGCGCCCCTGCGACAGGGCCCAGGTCTTGGCCGCCCTGGCCAGGGCGAGGGCGCCACGCATGCTCACGCCGAGGGTCGAGGACACGTCGGTGCGGGTGGCGGTGACGATCTCGTTGAGGTAGCCGAGCACGGCGGCGTCCACGAACACCTCGGACGCCAGCTGGGCCATGGTGGTGACCGAGCTGGACGCGATGATCGGCGTGATCCCGGCGTCCCTGGACCGGTTCGAGGAGTCCAGCAGCAGGGTGACGGCGGTGTCGTGATCCGGGTAGCCGAGGGAGGTCTTGAACAGGAAGCGGTCGAGCTGGGCCTCGGGCAGCGTGTACGTTCCGGCCTGCTCGACGGGGTTCTGGGTAGCGATGACCATGAACGGGCTACCGACCTCATGGCTGATGCCGTCGACGGTGACCCGGCCCTCTTCCATCACCTCGAGCAGAGCGGACTGGGTCTTGGGGCTGGCCCGGTTGATCTCGTCGGCGAGCACGATCGACGCGAAGATCGGTCCTTTGTGGAACTCGAAGAGGCCCTTGCCCTGGTCGTAGATGGTGACACCGGTGACGTCGGACGGCAGCAGGTCAGGGGTGAACTGGATGCGCGAGTTGGTGCCGTCGAGGGTCTTGGCCAGGGCCTTGGCCAGCACGGTTTTACCCGTGCCGGGGAAGTCCTCCAGCAGCACGTGGCCGTTGGTGAGCATCGCGGCGACAACGAGCCGGATCACGTGGTCCTTGCCGAGGATCGCCTGTTCGACGTTGCCGACGAGCTTGCCGAATGCTTCGGCGAACCAGTCTGCCTGTTCTTGGGTGACGCTCATGTGATGTTCTTCCTGTTCTCGTTCGTTAGCCGGAGCATGTGTTGGGCGCCAGGTTGTTCCAGGCCGTGCCGGAGATGGTGTTGGTCTCGGGGATACCGGTGGGCGCACCGGCGCCGATGATCACCTTGATGTTCTCGCCGCCCACCCGCACGCCCAGCCAGTTCTGGAGGCGTACCTTGCCGTTGGCGTTCAGGTCGTACCCGATGTTGGTGAACGCGCTCGAATCGCCGTTGATTGCGGTAGTGAGCCGGTGGTTGCCGGGTTTGAAGTACTCGTACCGAACCTCCACGTAGTTACCCACCGGGGCGTTCGCGCCCTTGCACACATACGCCCGGGGCGGGGGCGGCGGCGGTTCGGGTTGCGGAGTCGCCGTGTTCGAGGACGTCCACTCGCCGCAGCCGCGCGGGTTGCAGGCCCGAACCCGGTACTGGGCAGGCTGGTCGATGTTTCCGGTATCGGACGCCGATAGGGCGGACGTATAGCGGTATCCGCTACGCCCCTGAACCCACTCGTAGTGGTACTCAGTTACGCCGCGCCCGCCGTTGCTGCCGGGTGCAGACCAGGTGAGTTCAAGCGCCCCGGTGCCCTGCCCGGGCGCCCTGAGCGTGGCGCTGGCAGGCGCCCCGGGCAGTCCATAAGGGGTGACGGTTGGGCTCGAGGCCGACGGCGTGGAGTCTCCGATGGCGTTCCGGGCGGTCACGGTGAAGTCGTAGTTGGACCCGTTGGTCAAGCCGGTGATGTCGTGGGTGCCGGCGCTCTTCACTGTCGTGGAGCCGCCGCCCCACCAGATGGTGTAGTCGATGATCTCTGAGTTGTTCGACGACGGGGCGGTGAAACTCACCGTGGCGCTGCCGTCGCCCTCGACCGCGGTCGGCGCCTTGGGGGCATCCGGGTTGTTGCGGATCACGAAGGTGATCCTGGCCTTGGTCTGGCGGGCCGGGTCGCCGGTGGCGTCCTTGATCGTGTAGACCACCGTGAGAGTGCCGGTGGCGCCCGAGCCGGTCTTGATGGTGACGTCGTTGCCGGTGAACGCGACGGATGCGGAGCCGACCTGCTGTTCGATGACCGCGCCGATCACCACGAGCGGCTTGCCGTCCTTGGCGAAGGGGTTGTAGTCGTTGTTGAGCACGGGCACTGTCTCCGAGGTGCTCGGCCGGGTTTCGATACCTGCGCCGTTGGGGCCGGCATCGTCGACGGCCTGGGGAACGGGGCGGGTAGACGAGACCACCGTCACCTCGATCGAGCCGGGGATGGTGAATTCCTTGTACGTGACCGAGAACGTGAGCTTCACCTTGGCGCCCGGCTGGGTGCCCAGCGGTGAGGAGATGGTGAGGTCGGCTCCGGCGAGGGTCGCGGCGACGGCGCCGCTCGTTCCGCTGAGCGATCCGTAGCTGACCCTCTGGACGATGTCGGGGTTGGGGTGTCCTGTCGAGTTGCGCAGGTTCACGACCTGCGCACCCTCGCCGGCCTCCACGGTGACCGTGGACGGGGTGAAGGTCGGAGCGACGTCCTCGAAGTTCGGGTCGCCGACGGTGATCGGGATGGTGAGGGTCGCTTGGTTGCCCTTGGGATCTCCGGCACCGGTCCCGTCGGTCACCACGAAGGTCAGGGCGGCGGGCCCTCGGTAATCGGCCGCGGCCACGAAGCTCAGTGACGTGGAACCGTTCATGGCGTTCGAGCCGTCGCTGTTGGTGGCGGTGGCGCTGAGCAGCACGGCGGGGCGGCCGGAGGGGACCTCGACGATGTCGGCGAGGGACCAGCTCTTCGAGCCGTTCATCTTGATGACCTGCGGGCCGATGTCCTTCAGGAAAGGCGGCGGGAACACCTCTTCTTCCGGCGTCGGTTCGGCGTTCGCGGGATCAGTCGGCTTCGGGGTGTTCGGCTCCGGCATGGCCGGCACGATGATGAACGCGGTGGCACTGAGCTTGTCGACCTCGTTGGTGAGCCTGTAGGCGATCGCCTGACGTTCGAAGGTGGGCTCGACTCGCACGACGCCGTTTGACTGGATGGCGCCAGAGGCGGCGTTGGGTCCCTCCAGGCTGATGACCAGCTCGTCGATCAGGCCGCTCGGGTTCTCGGCTCCCTCGAGCGCGTCGATGTCGACGGCCTGGCCGGCCTGAATCTCTTCGGGTTCGACGAGGTGGTCGATCGCCACGGGGTACTGAGCCTTGGCGTCCTCGGTGACCTTCACCTGGATGAAGGCCGTGTCGGCGCCGCCGTGCCCGTTGGTGATCTCGTAGCGCAGCGTGTATGTGCCCTCCTCGGCGGGCGTTTCCACGATGACGCGACTGCCATCGACGGTGGCGATGATGCCGGGATCGACCTCGGGCAGCTTCTCGGAGAGGGTGAGCTTGTAGCCGTTGGGGTCGGAGTCGTTGAGCACGACCGGGATCGATCCGGTGCGGCCAGGCTTGATCTCGATGGCGTCGTCGATCGCGCTCGGCGCCAGCAGTTCGACCGGTCGAGGGATCACGCCGATGCGCACGGAGCCTTCGGCGGTGGCGCCCAGGGTGTCTTCGACCTGGTACGTGAAGACATCCGTTCCCGCCGTGCCCGGGTAGGCCTCGTAGATGAAGAAATCGCTGCCCGCCTCGACGATCCTGCCGAGCTCCGGGGCGCTGGTGACGTCCTTCAGGTACACCGAGTCGCCGTCGGGGTCGATGCCGTCCAGCGGCACCTGCACCTTGATGGTGGATTCGGCGAAGGTGCGCATGGTCAGCGGCAGCGGGGTGGGCGGCCGGTTGTTCTTATCGTCCAGGGCGGTGACGGTGAACCGCACCGTGGCCGTCGCGGTCTCGGCGAAGGCGTCGCTGATGCTGTACACGACACTGTAGGAACCGGCTTCCCGGGGAGCCTGGTAGCGCACCTGGTTGCCCGTGACGAAGGCCAGTCCGCCGGCGTCGGCGGTGTCGGCCAGGTCGGGGGCGACCGTCATTGTGGCGGAGTCGGGGTGGTAGTCGTTGTCGAGCACCGGAACGGAGACGATGTCGCCGGCGCGCACGCTCACCGAGTCGTCCACCGCGACGGGAGGCTGGTGCTTCACCAGCGGCGGCACCGGCACGACGGTGACTCCGGCGGTTGACGTGCCGTCGCCGTCGCTGATGGTGTAGGTGAACTGCACCTGCTCGGTGAGCGCGGCGGCGGCGGTGACGCGCAGCACGGTGTTGGTGAGGATCTCCACGGTGACGAGGTCCTGGGTTGCGGTCAGGTCGACGGACTGCACGGCGAGGACCCGGCCGCTGGGTGAGACGTCGTTGTCGAGGACCGGGATCATCACCGGTTCGCCGGCGCGCAGGTACGCGGTGTCCTTGACCGCGATCGGCGGTTGCACGTCGTCGGGGTTCTCCAGCACGTCCACCCGGATCAGGCCGACGCTGGAGGTGGCGCCGGCGCCGAGGCTGTAGGTGAAGACGTAGCTGCCGGCCTTGTTCGCGGAGACGGCCACGGTGCCGCGCTCGAGGTTGGGCACGGCGGTGAGGTCGTTGGGCACTTCGTTGACCCCGATCAGGGCCAGCGGCGCACCGGAGGGGGTCACGTCGTTCTTGAGTGGTTCGATCAGGGCGGTCTCGCCCAGGAACACGGTGGTGAAGTCCGGAGTGCCGATGGGGTTGAGGCTGCCGGGCGCCTTCACGTCCACGGTCAGCACGCCGGTGGCGGTCAGTAGCCCGTCGGAGATGACGAACTGCACCTCCTTGACCCCGAGTTCGGCGGTCTTGGATTCGAAGGTCACAAAACCCTCCGGGCCGAACCGCACACCGTCACCGGTGGTCGGCGACGCCGACACCAGATAGATGTCGTCACCGTCGGGGTCGATCC
>NZ_SOGH01000008.1:0-113615 GCF_004402305.1 Cryobacterium sp. TMB3-10
CGCAGCCACCCCGCGAGAAGCCCTGCATCAGCTACTCTCAGACCAAGAAAACAGCGGTGTTGCATCGACCAGTTGAATCCACCCCCGGTACGCCGGGCGCAATTGTCCGCACGGGCAACAGTTGTCCGCACGGGCGCGATTAGCGGGCGGGGTCGACCGGGCCGGCGATCGGCGGCTGCGGGTCCGACGGCCCGGCCGCGGGCGGCGCCGATACCGGCGGGGCCGGCTGACCGTAGGCGGGCGGCGCTGTCGGCTGGTCGCCCGCGGGGTCACGTGGTGCGTCCACCGGCGGCAGGGGCGCGGACCTCGGCGGGTCGGACGGGTGCGGAGCGGCAGCACCGTCGGGCTCCACGTGTCCGGCCAGCAGGTTGCGGGCCTTGTTCAGCAGCTCCACGTTCACGATCACCTGGTAGTTGCCGGCGATCACCTGCATTGTCGAGGTGAAGTCTTTGCGCCGACGGTTGACGGCGTAGCTGACCAGGCCGAAGAGCATGCCGAAACCGGCACCCATCAGCACGGCGGCGAACACGAACGGCAGGCCGGCCGCATCAGGGGAGAAGATGAAGAACAGCAGGCCGAAGAACACCCCGAGCCAGGCCCCGGATGCCGCGCCGGCCAGCGCCACCCGGCCCCAGGTGAGCTTGCCGGTGACACGCTCAACGGTCTTGAGGTCGTTGCCCAGGATCGAGAGCTGCTTCACCGGGAAGTCGGCCTTGGCGAGGACGTCCACGGCCAGCTGGGCCTCGTTGTAGGTCTCGTACGTCGCCACGACCTCGCCCTTGGGCAGAACGGGGTACAGCGCGGCGGCGGCACGACCGCCGAAGGGGCTCTGATTGCTCATGCAGCCATTCTTCCACGCCCACCGGGAATCCCCGATGAGCTGGCTGTGCATCCGTTGGGAGAATGGCTCGATGATCAGCCAAACGGTTGCGCCGCCCGCCCGGGCCCGCACCGTACCGGAGGTGCGGCTCCGCGCATCCGGCACGGCGGTTGTGGAGCCTGTACAAGCTAAGTTATAGGTGTGGCAAACACCAGAGTCTTCGTCGCCCGCCTGGCCGGGTGCAACGTCTTCGACCCCGCGGGCGACCGTGTGGGCAAGGTTCGCGATGTGCTCGTGGTCTACCGAAAAGACGACCCGCCCCGCGTGGTCGGCCTGATCGTCGAAATTCCCGGCAAGCGCCGGGTGTTCGTCTCCATCGGCAGGGTCACCAGCATCGGCAGCGGCCAGATCATCACCACCGGGCTGATCAATGTGCGCCGGTTCGAGCAGCGCGGCGGCGAGGTGCGCGTGATCGCCGAGATGCTCGGCCGTCGGGTCGCGTTCAACGACGGTACGGGCGAAGCCTCCATCGAGGACGTGGCCATCGAGGAGTCCGCCCAGGGCGACTGGGCCATCAGCCAGCTCTTCGTGCGCCGCCCCAAGATCAGTTCATCGCCCTTCACCAAGGGGGCAACGGCGTTCGCCAACTGGGCCGAGGTCTACGAGAAGGTCACGGCCGGTGAGGCCCAGTCCGCCGAGCAGCTCATCGCCACCTACTCGGACATGAAGCCCGCCGACCTGGCGAACACCCTGCTCGACCTGCCGCGCCAACGCATGTTCGAGGTGGCAGAGGAACTGCCCGACGGCCGCCTGGCGGACGTGCTCGAGGAGATGCCCGAAAGCGAGCAGGTGGGCATCCTCACCCGGCTCGGCGACTCACGCGCCGCCGAGGTGCTCGACCACATGCAGCCGGACGACGCGGCCGACCTCATCGCACAGCTGCCAGAGGAACGCGGCGAGCACCTGCTCGACCTGATGGAGCCCGAAGAAGCCGACGACGTCAGGTTCCTGCTCTCCTACGCTCCGGACACCGCCGGTGGCCTGATGACCACCGAGCCGATCATCGTCTCCGCCGACGCCACCGTCGCTGAGGGGCTGGCCCTCATCCGCCGGCACGACCTCGCGCCGGCGCTCGGTGCGGCGATCTGCGTCACCCTGCCGCCCTACGAACCGCCCACCGGCCGGTTCCTGGGCATGGTGCACTTCCAGCGGATGCTGCGCTACCCGCCGCACGAGCGCCTCGGCACGCTGCTGGACCTCGGTCTGGACCCGGTCACCGCGGACACCTCGGCGGCCGAAGTCAGCCGCATCCTCGCCAGCTACGACCTGGTCTCCGTTCCCGTGGTCGACGAAAACCACCGACTCGTCGGGGTGGTGACGATTGATGACGTGCTCGACTACCTGCTGCCGGACGACTGGCGAAGTCACGACGACGGCGACGAGGTACGCAAACGTGCCACGGCCAGAACCCAGCTGGTAACAGGAAGCATCCCGCTGCCGGGAGTACGGAGGCACGGCAATGGCACGCGCTAACAAGAGCGAACTGCGCCTCGACACCCCCAAGGGCCTGCGCACCACCAACCTCGTCGGTCGTAAGCGCAACGGGCGCAGCAACGACAGGTTCGGCCGGTTCACCGAGGCGATCGCCCGCGGCATGGGCACGCCCTGGTTCCTGCTGGGGCTGAGCGCCCTCGTGGTCTTCTGGGTCGGCTGGAACACCCTCTCCCCCGAGGGCCTCCGTTTCGACTCCATCGAGCTGGGCTTCATCGCGCTCACCCTGGTGCTGTCGCTGCAGGCGTCCTACGCGGCACCGCTGATCCTGCTCGCACAGAACCGGCAGGATGACCGTGACCGGGTGCAGTTCGAACAGGACCGTCAGCGCGCCGAACGCAACCTCGCCGACACCGAGTACCTCGCCCGTGAGGTCGTGGCGCTGCGCTTGGGCATGAAGGACCTCGCCTCGAAGGACTTCCTGCGCGCCGAACTGCGCGCCCTGCTCGACAACCTCGACCAGCGCGACGAACAGGAACGCCGCGAACGCGAGGCCGCCAGGGACCGGGACAGCCGGGAGCTGGAAAGCCGGGAACGTGAGGCCAGTCCCCGCGACAGCCGCGGCACCATCGAGCGCTCCGCCCCGCACGAGGCGCACCCGTTTGACTGACCACCACTCGGCCGACGACAGGGTGCGTGCCGCTCTGACCCGCGTCATCGACCCGGAGATCCGCAAACCCATCACCGAACTCGACATGGTCTCCGACGTCACGATCGACGCCGACGGCGGCGCGACGGTGAGCATCCGCCTCACCATCGCCGGCTGCCCCGCGGCGACCCGGATCGAAACGGATGTGCGCGAAGCCACCGAGTCGGTCGTCGGCGCTGGCCTGGCCCGGGTGCTGGTCTCGGTGATGACGCCGGAGCAGCGCCGGGCCATGACCGAGAAGCTGCGCGGCGGTCAGGGCGCGCGCAGCCTGCAGTTCTCCCCCGACTCGCTCACCCAGATCTACGCCATCACCAGCGGCAAGGGCGGCGTGGGCAAGTCCACCGTCACCGCCAACCTCGCGGTGGCCCTCGCCGCGCGGGGCCTGCGGGTGGGTATCGTCGACGCCGATGTGTACGGCTTCTCTATCCCCGGGCTGCTCGGCTTGGTCACCCCGCCGGCGACCCCCGGCGGTCAGCCCGGCATGGTCAAGCCCACCCAGGTCGGTGACATGATCCTGCCGCCGATCGGCTTCGACGTGAAGGTCATCTCGATCGGCATGTTCGTCGACGACACCTCGGTGGCCGTCGCCTGGCGCGGACCGATGCTGCACCGCACCATCACCCAGTTCCTCACCGAGGTGTACTTCGGCGATCTCGACATCCTGTTGCTCGACCTGCCGCCGGGCACCGGCGACATCGCCATCTCGGTGGGCCAGCTGCTTCCGCACGCCGAGGTCATCGTGGTCACCACACCGCAACCGGCCGCGTCCGACATCTCCGAACGAAGCGGCGCCGTCGCCAGGCAGACCGGCCAGAAGATCTACGGCGTGATCGAGAATATGTCGGGGCTGATGCAGCCGGACGGCACCCTGCTGGAAATCTTCGGCGCCGGCGGCGGCGCCGACGTGGCCGCCCGGCTCTCGGCGGGCCAGGACAGCCCGGTGCCGCTGCTCGGCCAGGTGCCGCTCAGCGTGGCCCTCCGTAGCGGCGGCGACACCGGACTGCCCGTGGTACTCGGTGACCCCGCCGACCCGGCCGCCGAGGCCATCCAGGCCATCGCCGCCACGCTGGCCACCAGGGGCCGCGGCCTGGCCGGGCTGAGCCTGGGCATCAGCCCGCGCTGAACGCCCCCGCCGCTTGTCGGTAAGCCTGTCTAAACTGGCCAGCATGACTGCGCCAACGCTGACCGCAACCGCCCCGGTACTCCCGTTCACCGTCGAATTGGCCCGCGACATCTGCTCGACGACGGGTGAGACCGTGGGCGTCATCGGCCCGTTCACCGGCACAGAGCTGCACTCCCTGCCGGTGAGCAGCACCGTAGATGTGGCGGATGCGTACGCTCGCGCCCGCCTCGCCCAGATCGGTTGGGCCCGCGCGGGTTTCGCGCACCGCCGGGCGGTGCTCTTGCGCGCCCACGACCTGCTGCTCACCCGCCGGGAGAGCCTCCTGGACACCCTGCAGACCGAGACCGGCAAGACCAGGGGGCAGGCGTTCGAGGAGGTCTTCCAGGCCGCCGGCGTCACCCGGTACAACGCCGTAGCCGCCCGCCGGGTGTTGGGCGGGGAAACGCGCCGCTCCGGTCTGCCGGTCCTGGTCACCACCCGGGTGCGCCACCGACCCAAGGGCGTCGCCGGGGTCATCACGCCGTGGAACTTTCCGCTGAGCCTGGCCGCGATGGACGTGGTGCCTGCGCTGGCCGCCGGCTGCGGGGTCGTGCAGAAGGCCGACAACCAGGGGGCGCTGAGCATCCTGCTGCTGCGCCGCGCGTTCATCGACGCGGGCGTGCCCGCCGACCTGTGGGCCGTGGTGACCGGCGACGGCGCCGAGATCGGCGGGGCCGTCACGGCCGGCGCGGACTACGTCTGCTTCACCGGGTCGACCGCCACCGGGCTGCGGGTAGGCGCCCAGGCGGCGAGCACCCTCACCGGGGCGTCGCTGGAACTGGGCGGCAAGAACCCGATGATCGTGCTCGACGACGTCGACCCGCACCGCGCCGCCGCGCAGGCCGCCTACGCCTGTTTCTCCTCGATGGGTCAGCTGTGCGTGTCGATCGAGCGCATCTACGTGCAGCGCGCGGTGTCCGATCAGTTCCTGCGCGAGTTCGTCACGGTCACCCGCGCCCTGATCCTCGGTTCGGCGCTGGATTACAGCACGGATGTGGGGTCGCTCACCTCACAGGCGCAGCTCGAGCGGGTCACCGAACACGTCGCCGACGCTCTCGCCCACGGCGCCACCGTGCAGGCCGGCGGGCGGGCCCGGCCCGACCTCGGCCCGTATTTCTACGAACCGACCATCCTCACCGGGGTCACCCCCGGCATGCTCTGCCACGCCGGCGAGACTTTCGGCCCGGTGGTGGCGGTGTCGGTCGTCGACTCGGAGCAGGAGGCCATCCTGGCCGCCAACGACAGCGACTACGGGCTCAACGCGTCGGTGCTCAGCGGCTCGGCCCGGCGTGGTCTGCGGGTCGCCGAGGCGCTGGAGGCCGGCAGCGTGAACGTCAACGAGGGCTACCGAGGGTCGTTCTCCGCCGTGGACGCCCCGATGGGCGGGGTGAAGGACTCCGGTCTGGGCCGTCGCAACGGACCGGAAGGCTTGCTGCGCTTCGTGAACCCGGTCACCATCTCCCGGGCCACTGGCGTGCTCACTCTGCCCGTCAACGGGCAGCAGTTCGGCCGCATGGTCGGCCCGATGCTCCTCCTGGCGCGCACCCTGAAGGCGGCGAGGCGGCGTTAGCCGCCCGCCGCCGACGCGAGTTGCCCCGCGGCGGACGAGTTGCCCCGGCACAGCCGGGCAACTCGTCCACAATGGGGCAGGTCGCGAGAGGACAGTTAGTTGTTGCCGTCGTTGCCGGTGACGTGCACCGCATAGCCCCAGCAGCCGGCATCCGCCCAGTGATAGTAGTCGCCGCCGCCGGTGTCGCCGTCCAGGGCGAGGGTGAACCCGGCCTGCAGTCCGGGTTCGACGTCTCCGAGCCTGGTCATGTCGACGCCCGCGAATTCACCGTCGACGGTGTGCCTGACGGCGTGCCAGTCGTAACCGGCCTCTGCCATGCACTGGCTGATCAATCCGTAGAAGTACTCGTACTCAGCGGGGGTATCGGGAATGGCATCGGGGTTGGGCGTGCGCACCTCGACGACGTTGCCGTCGCCCTCGGCACCGCTGCCGGATGCGTCACCGCCGGTCGCTTCGTCGCCGGCGGTGCCGTCGGTGTTCGTCGTCTCGTCCGCCACGACGACCTCGTCGGGGGTGTCCGCCCCGGCACCCGTCGCCGCCGCGGCGGCAGTCGGTGTCGCTACCGGCGCGGGAGCCGTCGACGGTGTCGCCGATGGCGTGGCCCTGGCGGTCGGAGCCGATGCTGCTGCCAGCACGTTCGTCGTGGGCCGCGAATCCTGCCCGGCCGCGTAGGCCGTCGCACCCACCGACAGCACGGCGACCCCCGCGACGATTCCCACCATGATGAGACGGCTACGTGTATTGCGCATGATGCGACCTTCCCCCGGGGTATTCAGCAACACGGTGCCGCCCCACTCTCTCTGGCAAGGCTACGCCTGGTCCACGCCGGAGAGCGCTCCACGACTCCCCCCTTCCGGGGCGACCGCGCACTGCAACTCGCGAGTTGCTCCCGTGCGGACGAGGTGCCCCGGCACACCGGGGCACCTCGTCCGCAGCAGGGCAACTCGGCGGCGCTAGGTGGCCTCGGAGTCGAACGGCGCGGGCCCGGTTAGGGCGCCTTCCCTGGCACGCTTCCGCTGCAGGTAGGCACTGTCGGGGTTCGGCCCGGCGCGGCCGACCACGGCGGACTTGCCCTTCACGGGCTCGTCCTCGATGAGGGCTTCACGGATGATCCGGCGCGGGTCATACTGCCTGGGGTCGAGTTTCTTCCAGTCGACGTCGTCGAATTCCGGACCCATCTCGTCTTTCATCCGGTCCTTGGCGCCATTGGCCATGTCGCGAAGCTGGCGCACCAGCCGGCCGAGTTGGGCCGCATAGTGCGGCAACTTCTCGGGTCCGAGCAGGAAGACGGCGATGATCCCGATGAGCAGGAGTTTCTCGAACGTCAGACCGAACATGCCCTCAGAATATCCCCCCGGCGAGGCATCCCCGAACCACGGGCCGCACAGCCGTAGTCTTGACCTAATCATCTACTGGAGTTGCGGAATGTCTGACAAAGATCTCAATTGGAAATTCGCCGACGACTCGGTGGTGGAGAGCGACGCCCTGGCACGAGCCCGGCAGCAGTCCCTCGAGCTCGGCATCGACGCCATCGCCCCCTCGGTGGGCGCGCAGTCGGCCGTCATCGCCGCGGCCACCGGAGCCCGCAGCATCCTCGAGGTCGGCACGGGTGCCGGCGTGTCGGGCATCTGGCTGCTCACCGGTGCTCCCGGTGCCACCCTCACCTCGATCGACATCGAGGTTGATCACCTGCAGCACGCCAAGGCCAATTTCCACGAGGCCGGCATCCCCACCAACCGGGTACGCCTCATCACCGGACGCGCCGCCGAGGTCCTGCCGCGCATGAACGAGAACTCCTACGACATCGTGTTCGTGGATGCCGACCCGCAGTCGGTCATCGAGTACGTCGAGCACGGCCTGCGCCTGGCCCGGCCGGGCGGCACCGTCCTGGTGGCGCACGCGCTCTGGCGTGGCCGGGTGGCCGACCCTGTGCAGCGCGACGACGTCGCCACGGGCTTCCGCACCCTGCTCAACGAGATCGCCTCGTCCAAGGCCGTGATCAGCGCGCTCTCCCCCGTCGGCGACGGCCTGCTCCAGATCACGAAGCTGCGCGCGTAGCCTCGCTCCGGATACAGCAATCGGCTGTGCGGAGAACCGCACAGCCGATCAGCTGAAAACCTGTCTTACAGAATTACTACACGGCCGGGGCAACTACGCCCGCGAGCGCATCGTGAAGCTCCTTGGCTTCTGCGTCGTTCACAGAGACGACGAGCCGACCCCCACCTTCGAGCGGTACACGCACGATGATCAGGCGCCCCTCCTTTACAGCCTCCATTGGTCCGTCTCCGGTCCGTGGCTTCATGGCCGCCATGAACTCCCCTTCCATTCGTAGTCTGTACTCCTATTATCGACCATTCGGCCGTCAGACAGTAATTAGGGCGGGGTCCAATCCGCACCGTCCACGCCCCAACAGAGCAAAAGCCAGCCCCACTGGGCGCAGATCAACGCCAGTGTGACCACAACGCGGTACACGGCGTTTCGCGGCGTGGCGAGCGCTCCGAGCAGCGGGAACATCGGCATCAGCAGCCTGAACACACTCGACTGCGGAAAGAACACCGCGAGCAGGTAGAGCGCGTACGAGGCTACCCAGAGCCGCAGGTCCACACCCAGGCTCTTCACCGCCGGCGAGAACATCACCAGTGTGAAGGCGACGATCAGCGCGACAACGGCGATGATGCCCAGAGGCGACCCCAGCCACCACACCCCGCTCTGGAACCAGGCCGCAAACGGCACCAGCTCCTGGTAGCCGATGTACGCCGACCGCCAGGCCAGTTCGGTGTCGGTGTACGCGGTGACGGACCCCGTCACCAGCCAGGCGATCCCCGGCCAGGCAAGGCCCATCACCCCACTGAAAACGGCCACGAATGAGGCGGTGACAGCTTCGCGCACCGGGAACGGGTCGCGGGCGCGGCTGTACCAGCGGTAGCCGACGTGCAGGGCCAGGAACAGGGCGAAGGCCAGCCCGCTGGGCCGGGTCAGTGCCATCACGGCGATCACAGGCACCAGCACCAGGTAACGCCGCTCCAGCAGGAGCAGCAGGGCCAGGGTGAGCAGCAGCAGGTGCATCGACTCGGCGTAGCCGAACTGCAGCAGCGGCGAGAGCGGGGCGACGCAGAACAGCAGCACCGAGAACAGCGCCGTTGACGGCGTCTGCACCCGCCGCATCAGCCGGTAGAACAGCAGCGCAGTGCCCAGGCTGCAGACCACCGACACGAACACCGCCACCGGCGCCCACGGGGCCCCGGTGACCAGCGTCAGAACCCGCACCACGGCCGGGTAGCCCGGCATGAACGCCCAGGCGTTCTCGCCGACGTGACCGTCCGCGGTGACCGGCAGCACCGACGGGTAGCCGCCGACACCGACGATGTTGTACCAAAGGCCGTCCCACATGGTGGCGAACGCCGTGTAGCCGGGCTTGGCCGGCGTCCAGGCGTTCTGCCCCTGCACGCTGGCCAGCACCAGCACCAGTGAGGTGGTCACCAGCCGGGAGGCCAGCCAGATGACAGAGACTTTCAGCCACCAGGGCACAAGCCGGAAGCGGGCCTGCCAGCGCGCAGGTAGAGCACCGGTGGGGCCTCGGCGAACCGGCAGGGCCGGTGAGCGGGTGTGCGCCACCGGTCAGCCGATGGGCGCGGTCAGCCAGGCGCGCAGGGCGTCCTCGCAGTCGGTGATCTGGGTCAGCGCCACCCGCTCGTCATCGGCGTGCGCCTTGAGCGGGTCACCGGGGCCGTAGTTGACGGCCGGGATGCCCAGGGCGGAGAACCTGGCGACGTCGGTCCAGCCGTACTTGGGGCGCGGCTCCGCGCCGACGGCCTCGAGGAACTTGAGCGCGAGGGGGGCGTCCAGGCCGGGGCGGGCGCCCTCGGCGAGGTCGACCACGGTGATGTCGAAGCCGGCGAAGAGGTCTTCCAGGTGCGCCACGGCCTCCGCGGCCGTGCGGCTGGGCGCGAACCTGTAGTTCACGTGCACCATGCACTCGTCGGGGATGACGTTGCCGGCGATGCCGCCGCTGATCCCCACGGCGTTCAAGCCCTCCCGGTAGACCAGGCCCTCCACCTCCACCTCACGCGGGGTGTAGCCGGCGAGGATGTCCAGGATCGGGGCGGCCTTGTGGATGGCGTTCTCGCCCACCCAGGCGCGGGCGGAGTGCGCCCGCTTGCCGAAGGTGCGCACCTCGATCCGCACGTTGCCGTTGCAGCCGCCCTCGACCTGGCTGTTGCTCGGTTCGCCGAGGATCGCGAAGTCGCCCTCGAACAGGTCGGGACGGTTGGCGGCCAGCCGGCCGAGCCCGTTGAGATCGGCGTTGACCTCCTCGTGGTCGTACCACATCCAGGTCACGTCGACGCTGGTGTCGGCGAGCTCGGCGGCGAGTTTGAGTTGCACGGCAACGCCGGCCTTCATATCCACGGTGCCGCGACCCCAGAGGTAGTCGACGTCGCCGTCGGTCTCGAACCGGGTGGGCAGGTTCTCGTTCAGCGGCACGGTGTCGATGTGCCCGGCGATCACCACGCGCTGAGCACGGCCCAGATTGGTGCGAGCCACGATGGTGTCGCCGTCGCGGATCACTTCCAGGTGCGCGGAGCCGGCCAGGGCGGCCTCGATCGCGTCGGCGAGCGGCGTTTCGTTGCCGGACACCGACTCCACATCGCAGAGGGCGCGGGTCAGCTCGATCGACGAGGCAGACAGGTCGAGGGCGGGAACGGACGGGTCTATCGTTCGGTCGGAAGGCACTGTACCAATCTACGGCTACTAATCTAGAGCCATGGTCACCGCCCCTCCCCCCGCAGAACAGACAGCCGCCACCACTCACGCCTGGGGGTATGGCCTGGCCACGATCGCCGGTGACGGCACCGTGCTGGACACCTGGTTCCCGGCGCCGAAGCTGGGTGCGCTGCCCGCCGACCGCGACCGGTGGATCGTGCCCACCGAGCTGGAAGAGGCCGCCGGCCCCGACGCCCGCCGCAACGTGCGTCTCGAGGCCGTCACCGTCGAGATCGACCTGCAGTCGCCCCCCGCGAGCACATCGGATGCCTACCTCCGCCTGCACCTGCTCTCACACCTGCTGGTCAAGCCGAACACGCTCAACCTCGACGGCATCTTCGGCCACCTGCCCAACGTCGTCTGGACCAACGCCGGCCCGGTGCTGCCCGCCGACTTCGATCGCCTGCGGCCGTCGCTCATGCGCCACGGCATCGCCGCCACGGGCCTGGACAAGTTCCCGCCGCTGCTCAACTACGTCTCCCCGGAGCGGGTGCGCATCGCCGACGCCTCCAGGGTGCGCCTGGGTGCCTACCTGTCCCCCGGCACCACCGTCATGCACGAGGGCTTCGTGAACTTCAACGCCGGCACCCTGGGCGTCTCGATGGTCGAGGGCCGCGTGTCCCAGGGTGTCGTGGTCAGTGACGGCGCCGACATCGGCGGCGGCGCATCCATCATGGGCACGCTCTCCGGCGGTGGCACCCAGCGGGTCACCATCGGGGAGCGCGCGCTGCTCGGCGCCAACTCGGGCATCGGCATCTCGATCGGTGATGACTCCGTGGTGGAGGCGGGCCTGTACGTCACCGCCGGCACCAAGGTGGTGCTGCTGGATGCCGCGCGCACGGCCGACGGCGCCCCGCGCACGGCCAAGGCCAAGGACCTCTCCGGTGTGCCGAACCTGCTCTTCCGCCGCAACTCCCTCACCGGCGCGGTCGAGGTGCTCCCCCGCACGGCCGGCATCGTGCTGAACGCCGCCCTGCACGCCTAACGACCTGCCCAAGAAAAAAGCCCCTTCCCGATGGGAAGGGGCTTTTTCGCATCCGCCGGCTTAGCGCTGCGGGTAGTCGCGGGCGACCGAACCCGTGTACAGCTGCTGCGGGCGGCCGATCTTGGTGGTCGTGTCCAGGTTCATCTCGCGCCAGTGCGCGATCCAGCCGGGCAGCCGGCCGATCGCGAACAGCACGGTGAACATGCGCGGCGGGAAGCCCATCGCCTTATAGATCACGCCGGTGTAGAAGTCGACGTTGGGGTAGAGCTTGCGCTCCTTGAAGTAGTCGTCGTTCAGTGCGATGAACTCGAGCTCCTTGGCGATGTCGAGCAGGTCGTCCTTGACGCCGAGGGCCTCGAGTACCGCGTCGGCGCTCTCCTTGACCAGCTTGGCGCGCGGGTCGTAGTTCTTGTAGACCCGGTGGCCGAAGCCCATCAGGCGCACGCCGGCTTCCTTGTTCTTGACCCGCTCGACGTACTTCTGCACGCCTTCGCCGGAGGCCTTGATCTCGTGGAGCATGGTCAGCACGGCCTCGTTGGCGCCGCCGTGCAGCGGGCCGGAGAGAGCATTGATGCCGCCGGAGACCGACGCGAACAGGTTGGCCTCGGTGGAACCGACCAGGCGCACGGCCGAGGTGGACGCGTTCTGCTCGTGGTCTTCGTGCAGCATCAGCAGACGTTCGAGTGCCTTGCTCACGACGGGGTTCACCACGTACGGCTCGGCGAGGGTGCCGAAGTTGAGCTTGATGAAGTTGTCCACGAAGCTCAGCGAGTTGTCCGGGTACAGGAACGCGTGGCCGATGCTCTTCTTGTGCGCGTATGCGGCCATCACGGGCAGCTTGGCGAGCAGCCGGATCATCGACAGTTCGACCTGTTCGGGATCCTTGGGGTCCAGGGAGTCCTGGTAGTAGGTCGACAGCGCGGAGACGCCGGCCGAGAGCACCGACATCGGGTGCGCGTTGTGCGGCAGGGCGTCGTAGAAACGGCGCAGGTCTTCGTGCAGCAGGGTGTGCCGACGGATGCGGGTGTCGAACGCGCTCAGTTCGGTTGCGCTGGGCAGTTCGCCGTAGATCAGGAGCCACGCGGTCTCGAGAAAGCTGGAATTCTGGGCGATCTGTTCGATCGGGTAGCCGCGGTATCGCAGGATCCCGTGTTCGCCGTCGATGTAGGTGATGGCTGACTTCGTTGCCGCCGTGTTCACGAATCCGGAGTCGAACGTGGTGTAGCCGGTCTGCTTGGTGAGCGTCGCGATGTCGATGCTGGACGGGCCGTCTGTGCTGCCCAGGATCGGGAACTGCGCCGTGCCCCCCGGGTAGGTCAGAGTGGCCACCTGCGGACCCGGTACGGGCCGATCGATGAACTGCGGCTCATTGGATGGTGTTCGCTGCGCGACGTCGCTCACGGCGCCTCCCTGGATTTCAAAGCCTTGCGGCTGTTGGTCTGTGGTGGTCCGCCGCAGCACGCTCGTGGTGCTTGGCAACGATAACCCGCTTACAGCCTATTCCGCCGAGGGGCATACTGTTGCATCCGCCAAGATCGACCAGAGTCCATTGGCCCTAGGTCACAGCCGATTTCGGACCGGGCGCGCCGAGCTTTCCGGCCCGCAGCCGCCCGCCGACCCGACCTCGTGGCTCAGCGGGTCGGGCGGGTCAGGCCGAAGTGATAGGCCTCGTCGAGCACCTCGATCCAGGCGCCCACCCCGGCCTCGGCCGGCAACCGCACCCATTCGCGCATGGTGCGCCGTCCCATCACAACAGGCCGCCCGGTGTGCTGGGAGACCAGCTGGCGCACCCGGGATTCCGGAACCTTGGCGACGAGGTCGCCGTTGCGGCCGATGAACGCGAACACCTTCTCCTGCACCTTCACACCGTCGCCGTTGAAGATCTTTCCCCGCGTCACGGGCGGATGGGCCTGCAGCTCGGACACGAGCGCGTACAGCGCCCCGACGCTCACGCCGTAGCTGTCCTGAGGAGCGCTGTCGTCGACCGGATGCGCGGTGTCAGCCATGCCCTCAGCCTAGGCAGGCCGCCGCTGGTGTCCAGCCCCGGCAATGGAGCCGGGTCAGGACGTGACGAAAGCCCGCAGCCGGGCGGCGGCGGCGTTGATGCGCTCGTCGTCGGCGGTGAGCGAGAACCGTACGTGCCGGGGATAGAAGTCGCCGTAGAACGGGCCGGGACCGGCCAGGATGCCGAGCTCGGCGAGCTGCCGGATCGAGTCCCAGGCGTCGACACCGGCGGTCGCCCAAAGGTACAGGCCGGCCTCGCTGTTCTCGATGCGGAATCCCGCGGCGACCAGCGCCGGCAGCAGCACCTCGCGGCGGGCGCGGTAGCGCTCGCGCTGCACCCTCACGTGCTCGTCGTTGCCCAGCGCGGCGACCATGGCGGCCTGCAACGGGGCGGGCAGCATCAGGCCGGCGTGCTTGCGCACGGTGAGCAGACGGCCGAGCACATCGCTGCTGCCGGCGGCGAAGGCGCCCCGGTAGCCGGCCATGTTGGACTGCTTGCTCAGCGAGTAGATCGCCACGATGTTGCGCGTGTCCCCGTCGGTGACGCGGGGGTCGAGGATGCTCGGGATCGGCTCCGCGTCCCACGGGGCGGCCCAGCCGAGTTCGGCGTAGCACTCGTCATTGACGATCACGGCGCCGAGTTCGCGGGCGCGGGCCACGGCGGCGCGAAGCACCTCGACGGGCAGCACCCGCCCGTCCGGGTTGCCCGGGCTGTTCAGCCAGATCAGCCGCGTCGTCTCCGGCCACTCGGCAGGATCATCGGAGGGGAACGCATCCGCCCCGGCCATGGCCGCGCCGATCGCGTAGGTGGGGTAGGCGGCGCGCGGGTGCACGACGGTGTCGCCCTCGCCGACGCCGATCATGAACGGCAGCAGCGCTACCAGTTCCTTCGAGCCGATGGTGGGCAGCACGTTCTCCTCCGCCAGCCCGGTCACACCGCGGCGACGGGCGTACCAGTCGATGATGGCGTGCTGGAGCGCCGGGGTGCCGGTGGTCTGCGGGTAGGCGTGCGCATCCGTCGCGGAGGCCAGGGCGGCCTGCACGACGGGCGGGGTGGGGTCGACCGGAGACCCGATGGAGAGATCGACGATGCCGTCGGCGTGGGCCCTGGCCTGCTGCGCGAACGGCAGCATCGCATCCCACGGGTACTCGGGAAGTGGTTTGAGCACCTTTAGTGCTGAACCTGGGGCGGGAGCACCGAGATCACCGGGTGGTCCTTGGCGATGACGCCGACCTTGGCGGCGCCGCCGGGCGAGCCGATGTCGTCGAAGAACTCGACGTTGGCCTTGTAGTAGTCGGCCCACTGTTCGGGCAGGTCGTCTTCGTAGTAGATGGCCTCGACCGGGCAGACCGGTTCGCAGGCTCCACAGTCGACACACTCGTCGGGGTGGATATAGAGGGAGCGTTCACCCTCGTAGATGCAGTCGACGGGGCATTCGTCGACGCAGGCGCGATCCTTGACGTCCACGCAGGGCAAGGCGATGACATACGTCACAGTGGCAGGATTCCCTTCACGAACAGAGTGATCAGTCTACGCCGTCGGCCGACGGGCGGGAATTCGGGGCCACGCGATGACGAGGGCGGCGAACAGCGCGGGCGCCATCGACCAGACCGTGCCTGGCACCCCGGCTGGCACCAGCACCGAGCCGCCGGTGCTGCGGAGCGACAGCAGGAACACCGTGGCGACCAGGCCGATCGCCGCGGCGAGGACCACGAGCCTGTCGTGCACAACCAGGCGTAACCCGAGCAGGAGGGTCCCGCTGGCCAGTAGTGCCAGGGTCAGGCCGACAGGGATCGTCAGGGAGCCCAGTTCGATCGTGGTCTGGTGCGCCACAGTGCCGAGAACACCGAAGAGCGCGCCGGCGAAGAGAGCCATCAGGACGGCCAGCAGCCTGGATCCGACCGTTGGCGCCTCGAGCTCGGCCGGCTGGGCGGGGCCGCTACCGCTGGCATAGGTTTCGGTGCCGGTGACGAGGGCCTCGGTGCCGTCGTCAAGACGCACCACCCGGCCGTCCAGCCGCCACCGGCCGGGATACGCGGCCAGGGCCGCCAGTTTCTGGTGAATGTGGTCGCTGACGTCGATCGCGGTGAGCCGCACGCCGGGAACCGCCGACACCCGGCTGCTGAGGAACACCGGCACACCCTGCTCGCCTGCCGCGTCGACGGCGGCCTGGCGCAGGGCCGGGTCCACGGCGGCGGCCACGACGGCGGTGGCGTGCGCTTGGGCGAAGGCCTCGCCCAGCACCGCGCGGCGCTGCGCACCCTGCGGCTCGCCGGCCAGGACCCGCCACTGTGCAGGGTCGGTCTCACCGAGTGCCGCCCGGGCGGCTGCCACATCCGCTGCGCCGGCGGATGCCGGAGTCGGTACGGATGCGTCGCTGTCGTACGGCGTCGCCGACCCGAAGAGCACGGTGACGTCGGCGCCGTCATCCAGGAGCCGGGCGATGGTGCCGCCGGTGTGCAACGATTCATCGCCGGGTGCGTCGAGCACGAAGACCACCCGTTCGCCGTTCCCGGACATAAGCATGGGTGACTCCTGAACAACGTGGACGAGCGCGGTTGGCAAGACGTGCTGCGGCACTGGGGCCGCTGACAAATCTTAGCTGGACACATCCGGCGTTCTTACGTAGAGTGGGTGGGTAAGGTAAGCCTTACCAATTGTTGGCCCCATCACCCCACCCACAACAACCGGGAAGCACTGTGCTCGCAAACTACCTGATCGGCCTGCGCGAAGGACTCGAAGCCGCGCTGATCGTGACGATCCTGATCGCCTATGTGGTCAAGATCGGCCGCCGCGACGTTCTCCCCCGGATCTGGGCGGGCGTCGGCCTCGCCGTGCTTCTCGCCCTCCTGTTGGGCGCCATCCTCACCTTCGGCACCTACGGCCTGAGCTTCGCCGCGCAGGAGACCATCGGCGGGCTGCTCTCCATCATCGCGACGGGGCTGGTGACCTGGATGGTGTTCTGGATGCTGCGCACCGCCCGCGACCTCAAGGGGCACCTGCACGGCAACATCGACAAGCACCTCACCGGCACCGGAATGGGCCTGGTTCTCGTCGCGTTCCTCGCCGTCGGCCGCGAGGGCATCGAAACGGCCCTGTTCATCTGGGCGGCCGTGCAGGCCACCGGAGCGACCACGCTTCCGCTGGTCGGGGCGAGCCTGGGCATCCTCACCGCAGTCGGCCTGGGCGCCCTGATCTACTCCGGCATGCTCAAGATCAACCTGAGCCGGTTCTTCACCTGGACCGGTGCCATCCTCATCATCGTTGCCGCCGGAGTGCTCTCCTACGGGGTGCACGACCTGCAGGAGGCCGGCATCCTGCCCGGACTCAACGCCCTCGCGTTCAACGTCTCCGCCGTGATCCCTCCGGACAGCTGGTACGGCACCCTGCTCAAGGGCACCCTCAACTTCTCGCCGGCCACCACCTGGCTGGAGATGTTCGCCTGGATCGCGTACGTGGTGCCCACCCTGACCCTCTTCATTGTGAAGAGCCGGCAAGCGAAGCCGACGCCGACGCCGTCCGCCGTACTCCCCCAGACCGCACCCGCGGTTGTCACCCACTGACCCCACGCCCCGCACCGCCTCCCTTCTAAGGACCCCCATGCGAGCCCGCCTCCTCCCCCTCGTAGCCGCCTCAGCCGTCGGCTTGCTTGCCCTCACCGGTTGCGTCGCCAACGCCACCGGCAGCGACTCGGCCCAGGCCGCCCTCACCGTCGACAGCAGCGCGGATGCCTGCACGGTGTCGGCCGCCGAGGCGCCGTCCGGCAACCTCAGCTTCACGGTCACCAACTCGGGCGACCAGGTCACCGAGTTCTACCTGCTCGCCGAAGACGGCCTGCGCATCGTCGGCGAGGTCGAGAACATCGGCCCCGGCCTCAGCCGCGACCTGGTCGTTCAGCTCATGCCCGGCCGCTACGTGACCACCTGCAAGCCCGGCATGGTCGGTGCGGGCATCGACCAGAAGGCCTTCACCGTCACCGACTCCGGCACTGACGTCACGGTGGATGCCGACCTGGACGCCCGCATCGAGGTCGCCAACGCCAACTACGCCGCCTACGTGCGCGATCAGGTCGCTCAGCTCCTCACCGGAACCCAGGCCTTCGCCGACGCCTACCTGGCCGGCGACGATGACACCGCCCGCGCCCTGTACGCCCCCACCCGCGCCCACTGGGAACGCGTGGAGACCGTGGCGGAGTCTTTCGGTGACCTCGACCCGCAGCTGGACCTCCGTGAGGCCGACCTCGAGGAAGGCCAGGACTGGACCGGCTGGCACGCGATCGAGAAGGACCTCTGGCCCGCCGACGCGGAGGCCGGCTTCGCCGCGTACACGCCTGAACAGCGCCAGAACCTGGCTACCTTGCTCGTCGCCGACACCACGACGCTGAACGAGAAGGTGCAGGATCTGGACTTCACCCTGTCCCAGCAGACCAACGGCGCGATCGGCCTGCTCGACGAGGTCGCCACCGGCAAGGTCACCGGCGAGGAAGAGTTCTGGTCGCACACCGACCTGTGGGACTTCCAGGCCAACATCGACGGTGCCAAGGTGCTCTACGCCGGGGTGCGCGACATCCTGCTCGAGGAAGACGCCGACCTGGCCGCCGACCTCGACAGCGAGTTCGCCGAGCTGCAGGAGCTGCTCGATGCCCAGCGTGTCGGCGAGGACTTCACCCTCTACACCGACCTCACGCCCGCCGAGATCAAGGCCTTCGCCGACCAGGTGAACGCCCTCGGCGAGCCGCTGAACCAGCTGACCGCAACGCTCGTGCTCTAACATGACCGGCGCCACCAGCTCCGATTCCCCCACCGCAGACGGCCCAGACACCGGCGCGGGTCCGCAGGCACCCCGCGGCCTGTCCAGGCGCGGTCTATTCGGCCTGGCCGGCGTCGGGGTGGCCGGCCTCGGGCTGGGCGTCGCCGGCGACAGGGCCGCGCTGGCCGTCGCGGCGTCCTCTGCACAGACCAATGCCGGCACCGTCTACCCGTTCTATCAGGAGCACCAGGCCGGCATCGTCACGCCTGCCCAGGACCGGCTGCACTTTGCCGCGTTCGACGTGGCCGACGGCACCACCCGCGCCGACCTCATCGAACTGCTGCAGGACTGGACCGTCGCGGCCGCCGCGATGACCGCTGGCCGTGATGTCGGCGACTACGGTTCGGTCAGCGGCCCGTACGACGCCCCGCCGGAAGACACCGGCGAGGCCCTCGGCCTGCCGCCGGCCGGCCTGACCATCACGTTCGGGTTCGGGCCCACCCTCTTCCAGACCGCGGCCGGCGTGGATCGCTTCGGCCTGGCCGCCCGTCGACCGGCCGAGCTGGTCGATGTACCGCATTTCCCCGGCGACATGCTCGAGGAGACCAGGAGCGGCGGAGACCTCTGCATCCAGGCCTGCGCTGACGACCCCCAGGTCGCCGTGCACGCCATCCGCAACCTGTCCCGCATCGCCTTCGGGCGTGCGGCGATCCGCTGGTCCCAGCTCGGCTTCGGCCGCACCTCGTCCACGAGCACCAGCCAGGCCACCCCGCGCAACCTGTTCGGGTTCAAGGACGGCACCGCCAACATCAAGGCCGAGGAGCCGGCCGCGGTGACGGAACACCTCTGGGTGGGAGCCTCCGACGGGCCCGCGTGGCTGGCGGGCGGGTCCTATCTCGTGGCGCGGCGCATCCGGATGACCATCGAAACCTGGGACCGCACCAGCCTGCGCGAGCAGGAGACCGTGATCGGCCGCAACAAGGGCGAGGGTGCGCCGCTATCCGGCGGCACCGAGTTCACCGAACCTGATTTTGAGCTCGCCGGGCGCGCCGACCAGCCGTTGATCGACACCGCGGCGCACGTGCGGCTGGCTCATCCCAGCCAGAACGACGGTATCCGGATGCTGCGCCGCGGCTACAACTTCGTGGACGGCAACGACGACCTCGGCCGCCTTGACGCCGGGCTGTTTTTCATCAGTTTCCAGCGCACCCCCGCCAGCTTCACGGCCGTGCAGCTGAATTTGGCCCGCCACGACGCCCTGAACGAGTACATCCGCCACGTCGGCTCCGCACTCTTCGCCGTCCCGCCCGGAGCAGCCAAGGGCTCCTACGTGGGCGCGCCCCTCTTCGCCTGACAACTGCGTCGGTCGAGCCTGTCGACGCCGTGCTGAGCCTGTCGAAGTGGAGCCGTAGACCGAGCCGCCGGGTCTCGACAAGCTCGACCGACGACGGAGCGCGTTATCAGGCCGGGGCGACCGTGTAGAGCACGCCGTCGGGAGTGCCGGCGATGGTCACGATGTGGGTGGCGTTTTTCAAGGCAACCACGCCGACGTCGCCCACGTTGGCCGAGGCGCTGGTGTCAGGTACGAAGCCGGCATCGACGAGCTTCTGCTCGGCGTCGGCCAGCGGGTCCGCTGCGCCGGAGGCGACCGTGACGACCCAGCCCTGGTCGCCGTTGGTGGTGTTGCCGGCGCCGAACTTGATCTCGCCGTCGATCACGGGGATCTCCGCCGGCCAGCCGTCGGGCAGCGCGCCGCCGAGGCTCACGTCGCCGTCGGTGGCTCCCTGCACGGCGCCGTTCACGGCATCCTGCACCTTCGCGTCGGAGCAGCCGGCCAGCGCCGGCGCTACGGCCAGCACCGCCGCCAGGGCCAGGCCCATCCGCAGCGGCGACATCTTCGTCTTCAATCCAGGGGTCATGGGGTCCTCACGGTGCGGGGCTCCCGCTTGAGCGGGAACGACTGACAAAAAAACGCAGGCACCCCGCGCCGGAAAACCGGAACAGGATGCCTGCGGTCAGATCAAGCTGCGAACTAGTTTGCGTCCTGCTTCTTCAGACGCGACACGTTGCGCTGACGAGCGGATGCGGCGAGCTCCACCTTGCGGATACGAACGACGGCGGGGGTGACCTCGACGCACTCGTCTTCGCGGGCGAATTCCAGGCACTGCTCGAGGGTGAGCTGCTTGGACGGCGTCATCGACTCGAAGGTGTCTGACGTGGACTGACGCATGTTGGTCAGTTTCTTTTCCTTGGTGATGTTGACGTCCATGTCGTCGCCGCGCGAGTTCTCGCCGATGACCATGCCCTCGTAGACCTCTTCGGTCGGGTTGACGAAGAACTGCATGCGCTCCTGCAGGGCGATGATGGCGAACGGCGTCACAACACCGGCACGGTCGGCGACGATCGAGCCGTTGGTGCGGGTGTTGATGGTGCCGGCCCAGGCCTCGTAGCCGTGGAAGATCGCGTTGGCGATACCGGTACCGCGGGTGTCCGTCAGGAACTCGGTGCGGAAACCGATCAGGCCGCGCGACGGAACGATGAATTCCATGCGGACCCAGCCGGTGCCGTGGTTCGCCATGTTCTCCATGCGACCCTTACGGGCGGCGAGGAGCTGGGTGATCGCACCGAGGTACTCTTCGGGCGAGTCGATGGTGAGGTGCTCGTACGGCTCGTGGATCTTGCCGTCGACGCGCTTGACGACCACCTGCGGCTTGCCGACGGTGAGCTCGAAGCCTTCACGACGCATCTGCTCGACCAGGATGGCGAGAGCGAGCTCGCCACGGCCCTGGACTTCCCAGGCGTCCGGACGGCCGATGTCGAGAACTCGGAGCGAGACGTTACCGACGAGCTCCTTGTCGAGACGGTCCTTGACCATGCGGGCGGTGAGCTTGTGGCCCTTGACCTTGCCGATGAGCGGCGAGGTGTTGGTGCCGATGGTCATCGAGATGGCGGGGTCGTCGACCGTGATGGTCGGCAGCGGGCGCACGTCATCGGGGTCGGCGAGGGTCTCACCGATGGTGATGTCGGGGAAACCGGCGACGGCGACGATGTCACCGGGGCCGGCGCTCTCGGCCGGGTACCGGTCAAGTGCCTTGGTGATCATGAGCTCGGTCACGCGCACGTTGGAAACGGTGCCGTCGTGCTTGACCCAGGCCACGGTCTGGCCCTTCTTGATGGTGCCCTGGAAAACGCGCAGCAGCGCGAGGCGGCCGAGGAACGGCGAGGAGTCGAGGTTGGTGACCCAGGCCTGCAGCGGGTGCTCGTCGTCGTAGACGGGAGCGGGGATGTGCTGGAGGATCGCTTCGAAGAGCGGCTCGAGGTCGTCGTTGTCGGGCAGTGAGCCGTTCTCCGGCTTGGTGAGGCTGGCGGCGCCGGCACGGCCGGACGCGTAGACGACGGGAACGTTGAGGACCAGGTCGAGGTCCAGGTCGGGCACGTCGTCGGCCATGTCGGAAGCGAGGCCGAGGAGCAGGTCCTGGCTCTCTTCGACGACCTCATCGATACGGGCGTCGGGACGGTCGGTCTTGTTGACCAGGAGGATCACGGGCAGGTGCGCCTCAAGTGCCTTCCGGAGCACGAAGCGGGTCTGCGGCAGCGGGCCCTCGGAAGCGTCGACGAGGAGCACAACACCGTCGACCATGGACAGGCCGCGCTCGACCTCGCCACCGAAGTCGGCGTGGCCGGGGGTGTCGATGACGTTGATGGTGATGGGGCCGTCAGTGGCGTGGATGCCCTTGTACGAGATCGCCGTGTTCTTGGCGAGGATGGTGATGCCCTTTTCGCGCTCGAGTTCGTTGGAGTCCATCGCACGCTCTTCGGTGTGCGAGTGCTCGGCGAACGAGTTCGTCTGCTGCAGCATCGCGTCGACCAGCGTCGTCTTGCCGTGGTCAACGTGGGCAACGATTGCAACATTCCGGAGGTTATTGCGGGTAGCAATCGCCATAAAAATAGATCCTTACGAAGAATGGATGCCGCGTAAAATCACGTGCGGCGCAGAGTGGATGAGTGGGATCTCTATGGACCCAAGGGTCTATCGTACCGTATTCGGCCCGCCTCGCGTCGGGCGAGTATCGATCGCTCCTATATACAGTGCGTTCCCGGCACCTGAACAGCCGGCAAACGCTCCCCACCCCCAGATGACGACTGCCCCCCGGCGCAGGCCGGGGGGCAGTCATTTCACACGCGGACCCTAGCGGCCGAACTGGAAGTTACCGCCGGGAATGGCGGCCAGCAGCTCCTGCGTGTATGCCTGCTGTGGGTTGTCGAACACGTCGTCAGTCGACGCGGCCTCCACGATCCGGCCCTTCTGCATCACGCACACGTTGTCGGCGACGAGGCGCACCACGGCGAGGTCGTGGGTGATGAACAGGTAGGTCAGGCCCAACTCGGTCTGCAGCTCGGTGAGCAGGTTCAGCACCTGCCCCTGCACGAGAACGTCGAGTGCCGACACGGCCTCGTCGAGCACGAGCACGTCGGGCTTGAGCGCGAGCGCTCGCGCAATGGCGATGCGCTGGCGCTGACCGCCGGAGAGTTCACTCGGGTACCGGAATCGCGACGACCACGGCAGCGAGACCTGGTCGAGGAGTTCCTTGACCCGCTCCTGTCGTTCTTTCGCAGTTCCGACGCCGTGCGCTAGCAGCGGCTCCGCGATGGTGTTGCCCACGCTGTACTGCGGGTCGAGGGACCCGTACGGGTCCTGGAAGACCGGCTGCACGCGGCGGCGGAACTTGAGCAGTTCCTTGCCCTTGAGCCCGGCGACGTCCTGACCGTCGAACTCGATCGAGCCGCTGGTGATGCTCTCCAGCTGCAGCACGAGCTTGGCGACTGTGGACTTGCCCGAGCCGGACTCGCCGACGAGGGCCGTGGTGGTGCCCTTCTGAATGCCGAAGGTGACGCCGTCGACGGCCTTGAGCTCCTCGCTGCGCAGACCCTTCTTGCGGATCCGGTACACCTTGGAGATGTTGTCGATCGAGATCAGGTCCTTCACGGGAGCGAGGCTCTCGCGCTCGGCAGCCCTGGCGACCAGGGTGTCGTCCAGGGAACCGCCGCCGTAGATCCCGGAGTCGCCGACGGACGCGTGCTTGGCCGACTGGATACGCCGGGAGGCCAGGCTCGGTGCCGCAGACACGAGCCGCTGCGTGTACGGGTGCTGCGGGTTCGCCAGGATCTCCTGCGAGGGACCGGACTCGACGATCTTTCCCTTGTACATCACCACGAGCTGTTCGGCGCGCTCCGCGGCCAGGCCCAGGTCGTGCGTGATGAACAACACGCTGGTGCCGTAGTCGCGGGTCAGGGTTCCCAGGTGGTCCAGGATCTGACGCTGCACGGTGACGTCGAGCGCCGAGGTGGGCTCGTCGGCGATGAGCAGCTTCGGCCGGGCGGACAGGCCGATGCCGATCAGCACGCGCTGGCGCATGCCGCCGGAGAACTGGTGCGGGTACTGCTTGAGTCGGTCCGCAGCGTCGCTGAGTCCGGCTTCCTGCAGCACCTGGATGGTGCGGGCGCGCGCTTCCTTGCCTTGAGCGAGTCCGTTGGCCTTGATGGCCTCCTCAACCTGGAAACCGATGTTCCACACCGGGTTGAGGTTGGACATCGGGTCCTGGGGTACGTAACCGATCAGGTTTCCGCGCACCGCCTGGATGTCTTTGGGGCTGAGCTTGGTGAGGTCACGGCCCTCGAAGAGCACCTGGCCGCCGGTGATCTTGCCCGCGCCGGGGAGCAGGTCGATGATCGCCTGCGCCGTGGTGGTCTTGCCGGAGCCCGACTCCCCGACGATGGCCAGCGTCTGGCCGGAGTACAGGGTGATGTCCACGCCGCGCACGGCAGGAACGAGGCCGCGCTGGGTCTGGAAACCGACCTCGAGGTTGCGAATCTGCAGCAGGGGCTGCTCGTCGCTCTCGACGCCCCCTGGGTTGGTGTCTGTCAGTGTCTGGCTCATCGAAGCGCCCTCGCCTTCGGGTCAAGCGCGTCGCGCAGAATGTCGCCGAGCATCAGGAACGCGAGCACCGTGATGGACAGGGCGGCCGCGGGGTACAGGAGCACCTGCGGGTTGGTGACAAGGGATGTCTGGGCCTGGCTGATGTCATTACCCCAAGACATCACGCTGGTCGGCAGGCCGATGCCCAGGAACGACAGGGTCGATTCGGCGACGATGAACGTGCCGAGTGACACCGTGGCGATCACGATGACCGGGGCGATCGAGTTGGGGATCACGTGGCGCAGCAGAATCCGGAACTTCGACACACCGAGAGCTGTCGAGGCCATCACGTAGTCGGAGTTCGTGGCCGACAGCACCGCACCGCGCATGATGCGGGCGATCTGGGGCCAGGCGAAGATCGACAGCACGAAGGCCACCGAGGTGGGCGTCGCGGCCGGAAGCACCGACATCAGCACGATGGCGCCGAGGATGGTGGGGATGGCGAAGAAGATGTCGCCGACGCGGGAGACGATTGCGTCGAGCCAGCCGCCGTAGTATCCCGCGAGGGAGCCGAGGATGACTCCCATGAGGGTGACGAGTCCGGTGGCCAGGAGGCCGACGGTGACCGAGGCCCGGGTGCCGAAGATGGTGCGCGCGTACACGTCGCAGCCCTGCCGGGTGAACCCGAACGGGTGACCGGCTTCTGGACCGCCGTTGCTGTTCGCCAGCTGGCAGTCGAGGTTCGGCGACACCGAGGTGAACAGTCCTGGGAACAGTGCGACAAGGGCGATGATCAGGATCAGCACTGAGGAGATCCAGAACATCGGCCGGCGGCGCATCGAGTCCCAGGCATCCGCCCAGGTGCTGCGAGCCTTCTGCGACTCGTCGAGACGGTCAATCGGGGCTACCGGGGTGTCTTCCAGCTCCGCGACGAAGTGGGCCTGGCCACTCTTATTTGGCATAACGAATCCTTGGGTCCAGAGCTGCGTACAGCAGGTCGACGAGCAGGTTGGCGAGAACGAAGATGACCACCATGACGGCGATGAATGACACCACTGTGGTGCTCTCGCCGAGGACGATCGCCTTGTACACGGTGCCACCGACGCCGTTGATGTTGAAGATTCCCTCGGTGATGATCGCACCGACCATAAGCGAACCGAGGTCGACACCCAGGAACGTCACGACGGGAACGAGGGAGTTGCGCAGCACGTGCACCGTGACCACGCGGCGCCTGGAGAGGCCCTTCGCGGTGGCGGTGCGAACGAAGTCGGCGTTGAGGTTGTCGGCGACGCTGGCGCGGGTGAGGCGCACGATATAGGCGAAGGACACACTGGCCAGAACCAGGGCGGGGAGGATGAGTTCGCCCCACGGAGCCTCACTGCTCACTGTGGTTCTGAACCAACCTAATTGCACGCCGAAAATGAGCCTGAACAGGAAGCCGAGTACGAAGGTCGGCACGCTGATCAGGAGCAGGCTCACCACGAGGGCGCTGGCGTCGAACCACTTGCCCTTGCGCAGGCCCGCGACGAGTCCGACGAGGATGCCGGCGAAGGCTTCGAAGACGAGGGCCAACATGGCCAGGCGGAAGGTGATCGGGAACGCCCCGGCCATCACGTCGCTGACCGGTCGTCCGGAGTAGGTGGTGCCCAGGTCGCCCTGGAAGAAGTTGCCGATGTAGATCAGGTACTGCTGCAGCAGCGGCTTGTCCAGGTTGTACTGGGCTCGGATCTGTTCGATCACGCCGGGTGCCGGCGGACGGTCGCCGTACAGCGCCGCGATCGGGTCGCCTGGTAGGGAGAAGACCATGAAATAGATCAAGAATGTCGCCCCGAAGAAGACGGGGATCATTTGGAGGACGCGCCTGCCTGTGTACCACAGCATCAGGTGAGCTCCGAGAATCTTTTATGCATGAGGATCGCAATCACTGAATGAGTCTAGTCAGTGCAATGTCCGGGGCTTGACGCCCCGGACATTGCACTGCGGGTGGAACTAGGAATTAACCCTTGGTGATCTGGTAGTAAAGCGGGACGGAATCCCAGCCGAACACCACGTCGCTGACGGTGTCAGCCCAAACGCCGTTGACGTTGGAGTACCACAGCGGGATGGACGGCAGGTCCTTCAGCAGAACCTCCTGTGCAGCCTGGTACTTGGCGGTTGCGTCCTCGACGGTTTCAGCCGCGGCGCCTTCCTTGAGGAGGGAGTCGAACTCTTCGCTCGAGTAGTCCTCGTAGTTCGAGCCGGCACCGGTCTGGTACAGGGGAGCGAGGAAGTTGTACATCGACGGGTAGTCGCCCTGCCAGCCGGCGCGGGTTCCACCGGTCAGTGCGTCGTTCGAGCGGTCTTCGAGTGCTGCGGCGAAGGTCGGGTACGGCTTGCCGGTCGCGGAGATGCCCAGCGTGTTGACGACGCTGTTGATCACGGCGTCGACCCAGGCCTGGTGGCCACCGTCGGAGTTGTAGGCGATGTCGAACGTGGAGTCGCCGTACGGTGCGATGGCGTCAGCCTTGGCCCACAGCTTGACGGCCTCTTCCGGGTTGTATTCGAGAACTTCGGCGCCTTCGAGCTGGTCGGAGTAGCCGTCGATGACGGGAGAGGTGAAGTCGGTTGCCGGGGTACGGGTGCCCTGGAAGATGACGTCGGTGATTTCCTCGCGGTTGATCGACATCGAGATCGCTGCACGACGCAGCTTGCCCTCTTCGCCGCTCCAGTGCTCGAGGTAGTACGGCATGTTGAAGCCCTGGAAGATGGCTGCAGCCTGGTTCACCGAACGCTCGCCGAATTCGGCCTCGTAGGTTTCGAACGCGGAGTCCGGAACAGCGTCCAGCACGTCGAGGTTGCCGCCCTGTACGTCCGCGTACGCGGCGTCCTGGGTGGAGTAGAACTTGATCTCGAGTCCACCGTTGACGGGCTTGCGCACGCCTTCGTAACCGGGGTTGGTCACGAGGCTGATCTTCTCCTCGTGAACCCAGGCACCCTCGCCATCGAGCATGTACGGGCCGTTGCCGATCGGGTTTTCACCGAAGGCGGCCATGTCGTCGTACGCGGCGGACGGCAGCGGCATGAAGGCCGTGTAGCCGAGGCGCAGCGGCCAGTCGGCCTCGGGCGAAGCGAGCTCAACCGTGAAGGTCGTGTCGTCGACGACCTTCAGGCCGGTCAGTTCGGAGTCAACCTCGTAGTCGAAGCCCACGATGTCGTCGAAGAAGTAGGAGGCGCTCTGGGCGTTGCTGAAGAGCGCGCCGTAGTTCCAGGCATCCACGAAGGACGAAGCCGTGACGGGTTCGTCGTTGGTGAAGGTCCAGCCCTCTTCCAGCGTGACGGTCCAGTTGGTAGCGTCGTCAGACTCGATCGACTTGGCGACCTCGTTCTCGATCTCGCCGTCAGCGTTGTACGAGACCAGGCCCGCGAAGATCGACGTGGCGATCTTGCCGCCGCCGGTCTCGGTGGTGTTGGTCGGGATCAACGGGTTCTGCGGCTCGCTGCCATTGGTGCTGACAACTGCGGACGCGTCGCCGGCCGAAGTGGCCTCTTCGTCGTTGGATGTCGCGCAACCCGAAAGCGCCAGAGCGCTCACCGAAATGAGCGCGAGGGCGCTGAGGCCCATGCGGGATCTCTTCAAAATTCCTCCTGTGCAAAGGTGAAGGCGCCGCCGTGGCCGAAGCCCATAGCAGCGCGCTAGTTATCAAAACCCTAGGTACGTCAGGCGCCGGGAGCAAAACCTGACGGTAAACGTTACACAGCAGTAATGAAAGACGCACGATTCTTGCGCTTCACGCCGATTTCGCGGTTTTTTCTGCGAATCCTGCGAGGATCTCTCACGAAGCTTGGGACCAAGGTCCCTCCGACGCATGCAAGCGTTTTCAAATCCCACCGCGTAAGGATCAATTGGCCCGAAAACACGCGCGCGAGCACCAAGGGCGCAAAATAGAGGAATGCCGACCACCCCGCCCGAACAGCCCGCCACGCTCATCTTCGACGGCGACTGTGGGTTCTGCACCACCGCGGTGCTGTGGCTCCAGCGTACGCTGCCCCGGGTGCCGGCCACCGCGCCGTTCCAGTGGACCGACCTCGCTGCCTTCGGTCTCACCGAGCAGCAGGCCAGGAGCCGAGTGTGGTTCGTCGCGGGGGGCCGGCACCACGGCGGCGCTGCCGCGGTGGCAGCGTTGTTGCGTGGCCAGCCGGTTGCCGCGCTGCGGGTGCTCGGTTGGCTCGCCACGGTGCCGCCGTGGTCGTGGGCGGCCGCGGCCGGTTACAGCCTCGTGGCCCGCTACCGCTATCGGTTGCCGGGAGGCACCCCGGCGTGCCGGATGCCGAACGCGACATGAGCGACTACTCCTCCGACCCGGCCGATCCCCCGGTCCCCTCCGCGCAAACCCGCTCCCCCTCGGCGGCCGCCGATACTCCGGCGTTATCGAGGGTGCGGCTGAAATGGGAGATCGCGATCGTGCTCGGGCTCTCGCTCGGTGCCTCTGCCGTGTACTCGATAGTGTCGATCATTTCCCGACTCACGGCCGAGGTCGCGCTCAGCGATCAGTCGGCGACCATCAACGGGTCGCAGTCGACGCGCGAGTGGCTGGACTTCACCTACCAATTCCTCGGCATCGTCTTCACGTTGTTCCCGGTGGCCCTGGTGCTCTACCTGCTCTGGCGGCCCGGGCAGAGTGGGTTCCGTCGGCTCGGGGTGGATCTCACCGAGCCGCGCCGGGATCTGCTCCGCGGCGGCGGCCTTCTGCTGCTGATCGGCATCCCGGGACTCGGGCTCTACCTGGCCGGCCGCGCGCTGGGCTTCACGGTGGCCGTGGTGCCCTCACCGCTGGACACTTTCTGGTGGACGATCCCGATCCTGATCTTCTCGGCGATACGGAGCGCACTGAGCGAGGAGCTCATTGTGGTGGGCTACCTGTTCACCCGGCTGCGCGAGCTGGGTTGGAGTGCCTGGACCATCATCATCTCGGCAGCTCTGCTGCGCGGCAGCTACCACCTCTATCAGGGCATCGGGCCGTTCGTTGGCAATGCCCTGATGGGAGTGGTATTCGGTTGGTGTTACCTGCGCTGGGGCCGGGTGATGCCCCTGGTGATCGCGCACTGGGTGCTCGACATCGTCTCCTTCGTCGGCTACCCGCTCGCCCTGCTCTGGTGGCCTGCGCTCCTCGCCCCCACAACGTAAGCCGCTCCGCGTGAGGCCGGGGTTACTCGAACGCCTCGGGCGGCGGGCAGGCGCAGACCAGGTTGCGGTCGCCGTAGGCGTTGTCGATGCGACGCACCGGCGCCCAGTACTTGTTGCGGATCAGGGTGCGCACCGGGTAGACCGCGGTTTCGCGGTCGTACGGATGCGTCCACTCCCCTTCGATCACCGACTGGGCGGTGTGCGGGGCGTTCCGCAGCGGGTTGTCGTCGGCCGGCCAGGTGCCGGCGGCGACGGCATCCGCCTCGGCCTTGATGCCGATCATGGCCTCGATGAACCTGTCGATCTCGCCGAGGTCCTCACTCTCGGTGGGCTCCACCATCAGCGTGCCCGCGACCGGGAAGCTCATCGTGGGCGCGTGGAAACCGTAGTCGACGAGGCGCTTGGCCACGTCGTCGACAGTGGCCCCGGTGGCCGCGGTGAGCGGGCGGAGGTCCAGGATGCACTCGTGCGCGACCAAACCGTTGTCCCCGGCGTAGAGCACCGGGTAGTGGCCGCTGAGCTGCTTGGCCACGTAATTCGCGGCGAGCACCGCGGCACCGGTGGCCTGCTTGAGCCCGTCGGCGCCCATCATCCGCACGTAGGCCCACGAGATGGGCAGGATGCTCGGGCTGCCGTAGGGCGCGGCCGAGACGGGTCCGCCACCGTGGACGACGGTTTCGGTACCGGTGCGGCCGAGCAGGTAGTGCTCGTCGTCCTGCGCGAGCGGGTGCCCGGGCAGGAACGGGGCCAGGTGCGCCTTGGCCGCGACAGGTCCGACGCCGGGTCCTCCCCCGCCGTGCGGGATACAGAAGGTCTTGTGCAGGTTCAGGTGCGACACATCGCCGCCGAAGTCGCCGAAGCGAGCGAAGCCGAGCAGCGCGTTGAGGTTGGCGCCGTCCACGTAGACCTGGCCGCCGGCGGCGTGCACGGCGGCGCAGATCGTGCCGACCTCGTGCTCGTACACGCCGTGAGTGGAGGGGTAGGTGATCATCAGCGCGGCGAGGGTCTCGGCGTGCAGGGCGATCTTGGCATTCAGGTCGTCGAGGTCCACGTTGCCGAGCTCGTCGCAAGCCACGACGACGACGCGCATGCCGGCGAGGACCGCGGAGGCGGCGTTGGTGCCGTGGGCACTGGACGGGATCAAGCAGACCGTGCGGTCCACCTCGCCGTTGGCGAGGTGAAAACCGCGGATGGCGAGGAGACCTGCGAGTTCGCCCTGGCTGCCGGCGTTCGGCTGCAGCGACACGGTGTCGTAGCCGGTGACGTCGGTGAGCCAGGTTTCGAGCTGGCGGATGAGTTCGAGGTAGCCCTCCACATCGGCGCGCGGCGCGAACGGGTGCAGTCCGCCGAACTCGGGCCAGGTGACGGCCTCCATCTCGGTGGCGGCGTTGAGCTTCATAGTGCAGGAGCCCAGCGGGATCATGCCGCGGTCCAGTGCGTAGTCGTAGTCGGCGAGGCGCTTGAGGTAACGCATCATGCTCGTCTCCGAGCGGTGCGTGTTGAACACGGCGTGGGTGAGGTACTCGCTGGTGCGGGCCAGGTCGCCAGGAAGGCCGTCCTGGATCGCAGTCAGGTCGACGTGGCCGAAGGCGTCGCGGCCGCCGAAGAAGCCCACGACGGCGGCCAGGTCGGCCGCGGTGGTGGTCTCGTCGACCGAGATGCCGATGGTGGTGGCGTCGACCTGGTGCAGGTTGTAGCCGGCAGCAGCGGCCTGCGCGACGATGTCGGCGGCGCCGGTCGGGACCGAGACCCGCACGGTGTCGAAGAAACTGCTGTTGATCGGGTCCACGTCGATCGCCCGCAGCGCCGCGACCAGAGCGCCGGCGCGTTCGTGCACCTCGGTGGCGATCGCTTTGAGGCCCTGGGGCCCGTGGTAGACCGCGTACATGCCCGCCATGACGGCCAGCAGCACCTGAGCGGTGCAGATGTTGGAGGTGGCCTTGTCACGGCGGATGTGCTGCTCGCGCACCTGCAGCGACAGCCTGTAAGCGGGGTGGCCGGCGGCGTCGACGCTCACGCCCACGAGGCGACCGGGCATCTGGCGCTCCAGGCCCTTGCGCACGGCGAGGTAGCCGGCGTGCGGTCCGCCGAAGCCCATCGGCACGCCGAAGCGCTGGCTGGTGCCCACGGCCACGTCGGCGCCGAGTTCGCCGGGTGAAACGATCAGAGCGAGCGCGAGCAGATCGGCGGCGACAATGGCGAGGGCCTTGTTCTCGTGGGCGAGTGCGATCACGCCGGCGGGGTTCCAGACGCGGCCGGAGGCTCCCGGGTACTGCACGAAGATGCCGAAGTAGTCGCCGAGGTCCTCCGCGGTGGTGTTCTCGTCCAGGGGCAGCACGGTCAGTTCGATGCCGAGCGCGTGCGCGCGGTTGCCGAGCAGCGCGTGGGTCTGGGGCAGCGCATCCGCGTCGACGATGAACCGGTTCGACGGCGACTTGGAGGCGCGGCGGGCCAGCAGCATGCCCTCGACCACGGCGGTGGATTCGTCGAGCATCGACCCGTTGGCGGTGGCCATGCCGGTGAGATCGGCGACCATGGTCTGGAAGTTGATGATGGCCTCTAGGCGGCCCTGGCTGATTTCCGGCTGGTACGGCGTGTACGCGGTGTACCAGCTCGGGTTCTCCAGTACGTTGCGCTTGATCACGGCGGGCGTGATCGTGTCGTAATAGCCAAGCCCGATCATCGAGCGCTTCACGGTGTTCTTGTCGGCCAGGCCGCGCAGCTCCTGGATGGCCTCTCGCTCGGTCGCAGCCGGCGGCAGGGTGCTGTCGCCGCGGGTGCGGAACTGCTCGACCTGGATGGAGGCCGGAACGGCCGCGTTGACGAGCGACTCGACGCTGTCGTGGCCGAGGACGGACAGCATGCGGGACTGCGCGTTGGCATCCGTGCCGATGTGACGCTGGGTGAAGGGCTGCGACATGTGGGGATGGCTCTTTCCGGGGTCTGGTTCGGTGGTGCTTATTCGCCGGTGATGGCGGTGTATTCGGCGTAGCTGAGCAGCGCCGGGAGGGTCTCGAAGGTGATCTTGATGAGCCAGCCCTCGCCGAGCGGGTCGCTGTTGACGAGTTCGGGGCTGTCGACGACGGCGTCGTTGATCTCGGCGACGGTGCCGTCGATGGGGGCGAAGAGTTCACCCACCGACTTGGTCGACTCGATCTCGCCGACGACGGTCCCCGCGGCGAGGGCGCTGCCCACCTCGGGGAGTTCCACGAAGACCACGTCACCGAGCTTGTCGGCGGCGTAGGCGGTGATGCCGACGGTGGCGGTGTCGCCGTCGACGAGCACCCACTCGTGCTCGGCGGTGTACTGCAGTTCGGTCTTGTCTGCCATGGGGTTCCTCTCAAGGGGATGATCACGGGTTTGATCAGTACGGGGTTGATCAGTGCGGGGCGATGCGCGCTGTGGCGACATCGGGTGAGCGGATGCCCGAAGCCGGGCCATCCGCGGAGAGTGCGCTACTTGCGGCGCTTGTAGAACGGCAGCGCGATGACCGTGGCCGGCGCGCGGGTGCCACGCACGTCGATGAACACCTCGGTGTCGAGTCGGGCCAGCGCCGGCGGCAGGTAGGCCATGGCGATCGGGTAGCCGAGCGTGGGCGACAGCGCGCCACTCGTGATGACACCCTCCGCTTCGGTGGCGTCGGTGCTGCGGAAGATCCGGTACCCGGCGCGGCCGGCACGCTTGCCGGCCGAGACCAGGCCGACGAGTACGGGCGCATCGCCGGACGGACCCTCTTCGCTGGCGGTGCGACCCACGAAGTCGGTCGGCTTGGCGAGGTTGACGACCCGGCCCAGGCCCGCCTGTGCGGGGTACGTCGAGGTGGTCAGCTCGTGGCCGTAGAGCGGCATGCCGGCTTCGAGGCGCAGGGTGTCGCGGCTGGCGAGCCCGGCCGGAACCAGGTCGTGCGGCACGCCGGCGACGACGATGGCGTCCCAGAGGGCGAGGGCGGCGACGCCCGGCAGGTAGATCTCGAAGCCGTCCTCGCCGGTGTAGCCGGTGCGGGCGATGAGCACCGGCGTGCCCGCGAACGTGGCCGTGAGGGCGCGGTAGTAGCGGAGGCCCGTGAGGTCGCCGTCGATGGTGAGCCCGGCGGTGGACTGCACGATGGCGAGGGCGTTGGGGCCCTGCACGGCGATGAGGGCGGTGTCGTCGCTCTCATCCGTGACGGCGACGTCAAAACGCGCGGCACGCGCGGTGAGGGCGTCCAAGGCCTGGTCGTGGTTGCCGGCGTTGGCGACCACGAGAAAGTCGGTCTCGCCGGTGCGGTAGACGACGAGGTCGTCGATGATACCGCCGCGTGAGTTGAGGAGCAGGCTGTATTTGGCCTGCATAAGGTCGATGACCGAGAGCTGACCGGCCAGGGCGTGGTCGAGGAACTCGCCGGCCTGCGGGCCGCTGACCCGGATCTCGGCCATGTGCGACAGGTCGAAGAGTCCGGCGGTCTTGCGTACTGCGTGGTGCTCGGCGAGGTCGCTGGAGTAGCGCACGGGCATCTGCCAGCCGGCGAAGTCGGTGAAACTGGCGCCGGCGGCGACGTGGGCGGCGTGCAGCGGCGAGAAGCGTTCGGTCGCGGCGGCGGCGTTCGAGGAGGAGGTGGGGTCAGGGCTGGCCGAGGTCATGAGTTCTCCGGTTCGTCGCCGGGCAGATGCCGGACGAGTTGCTCCGGGGCTCGTTCGAACCCCGTTGGGAACTCCCCCTCTGTCGTCTGGCCTGAGAGCTTCACCGGCGCGTGCGCCGGCTTTCACCGTGGGCGGGACTTGGCAGTTCTGACCGGATCCCGCTGACGCGAAACCCGGACGCGCTGTGCTCGTCCGCTTTTCAGAGTGGCCCGTTCGATGCGGTACGAGTACCTGAGAGATTGTCGGGGAGGATTGCTCCTTCGGTGTTCGCTCGTCTCTACGACGTCGAACTCTCCCGCATCGACCGTGTGGCCCGATTTTCAGTTGATTGTCCTGCGAATGAAGTCTATCCGACCAGCGCGCCCGGGTGCGTGGCGCAGTGGGTGCAGTGTCGGTGGTAGGTGAGACGATCTCAGTATGAGTATCGCTGACGAGGTACTACCGCCAGCTCCGGACGATGACGACTACTCTCCGGAGCCCACCCTGGTCGACCGTGTCCAGACCGATCTGGTCCGGCACACCGAACGGATCGCGGCCGATGACCGCCTCATCGCCCGGGCCCAGGCCCGCCGGATCGAGCACCTACTGGACCTGCAGGACTGGAGCGAACAACCCCAGGTCGCCTCCCGGTTGCACGGCAACCCGGCGAACATCCGCCTCGCCGACGACAACGCGGCCAGCATGACCGAGGACCAGGCCGGTGCCGCCGCGTACAACCGGTGGGACGACCGGGAGGTCGCCCGTCGCACGATCGTGAGTGAGACGGCGTGTCTGACCCGGGTGGCCGAGCGCACCATCGACCGGCAACTGGACGAGGCGCGGTTCCTCAGCTCGTACGCAGCGGCCACGTTCGCGGCGTTCTCCAGAGGCGAGATCAGCTACCGGCACGCCACGACCCTGCTCGGGCAGCTACTCACTCTGCCCGATGGGGGCCAGGCGGCGTTTGAAGAGAAGGTGCTGCCCGACGCGAAACGCCTGCCGGTGGGCCGGTTCCGTGACAAGGCCCGCCGGCTGCGGGAGAGACTGCACCCGGAATCGATCGTGACCCGGCACCGGAACGCGCTGGCCGACCGGCGTTCGTACTGGGAGGCCGCCCCGGATGGAATGGCCTGGTTGCACTGGTACGGCACCGCCCACGACACCAAGGCCGCCTACGACCGGATCAACGGCATGGCCGTCAAGCTGAGGAAGGCCGGCGACCCAACTCCGGCCGACCAGGCGGAAGGCACCGACGGCGCCGGCACCGCATTCGCGCTCCGCCCATATGCCACGGAGGATATCCCGACCCGCACCCTCGACCAACTCCGCGCCGACATCACCGCCGCCCTACTGCTGGACGGAATCACGCCCGACGGGATGGGCGCCGGCATCCGCGGCACCGTCATGGTCACCGTGCCCGTGCTCACCCTGCTGAGCTTGGACGAGGAACCCGCCACCCTCGAAGGGTACGGGCCCATCTCCCCGGAGGTCGCGCGGGAGATCGCCGGGCACGCACCGAGCTTCACCCGGCTGCTGACCCACCCGGAAACCGGGGTGGTGCTCTCGCTGGGCAAAACCCAGCACAAGAACACCAAGGCCATGAAGAAATACCTGCGGGTGCGCGATGAAACCTGCCGGTTCCCGGGCTGTTCCCGACCCGCGGTGACCAGCGACGTCGACCACACCGACCCCTGGGCCGGCGGCGGCAACACCGACAGTGACAACCTCGCCCACCTCTGCGAACCCCACCACCGACTCAAACACCTCTCCCAGTGGCGGGTCACGCAGGAACCCGGCGGGATCCTGCACTGGACCTCCCCCGGGAAACGCAGCTACCGCACCGACCCCGCCAACCCGATCGGCCCACCCCGGCCACGACCACCGGTCGCCGGGCCGAAAACCCGGAAGCGACCCGCCGACGAGACCTACCTGATGCCCCGGCAGCGGCCGACCCGGCACCCGACACCGCCGGTACCGGAGAACCCACCGTTCTAGAAGCCGGAGGAGCAGCCAACGAGGCTAGAGGAGCAGCTTGAAACCCACGTGGGAGGAGGCGAAGCCGAGGCGCTCGTAGAAGCGGTGAGCGTCGAGACGGGAGGCGTCGGAGGTGAGCTGTACCAGCCGACAACCGCGTCCGCGCCCGTACTCAACCGCCCAGGTCAGCATCTCGCTGCCGAGGCCGTTGCCGCGAAGAGCGGCGCTCACGCGCACCGCCTCGATCTGCAACCGGGTAGCGCCGGACCGGGCGAGCCCGGGCAGCACCGTGAGCTGTTGAGTGGCCACCACCTTCCCGGCGGGATCGTCGACGACAACGAGCAGTTGGTCTGCCGCTTCGTCGATCGCGGTGAAGGCAGCCAGGTAGGGTGCCAGATCCCGCGCCGCGGTGGATTCCTCATCGGATCGCAGCTGGTCGTCGGCGAGCAGGCCGATGATCGCGGGCACGTCCTCAGCGAGCGCTTGTCGCAGGGTGAATGGTCCGCCGGGTAGGTCGAAAACAGCCTCAGTCATCCATCCAGCATGCCAGCGCACGTTTGTCAGCGCGGACCCGAAATGCCGCACGCCCGGACCGCCGCCGCCCACGACAGGTGGGCGGTGGCGATCCGGGCGTGTGTGCCGATGCCTCGGCCGGTTAGTAGCTGTTCGAGAAGACCGGAGCGCCGTCGACCATCTTCACGGTCCCATTGACCGAGAAATTCATGGTTGCCGTTTCCGGCGACGCCTGGCCCCGATAGTCAGTGTTCGTGTAGGTCACGGTCGCCGAGCCGCGATCTTCCGTGGCGAGGTACCACTCGTTCTTGTACGAGTTGCCCAACGACGTCACGGCCGGCTCATCGATGGTCCAGACGACATCGGTGATGGTGCCGTAATCGAACACGTAAATCGGGCAGTCGTCGGCATTCAGCACCTTCTGCGCCGCGCAGCCGGCGAGATATTCCGCCACCTGCTCATCAATGGACGAGGTGAACTTCGCCGTCGGTTCGAGCTTCAACTGCGCACTACCTGATGAAACAACCATTCCGACCTGGACCGTCTGCGGTTCGGCTGCAAGCCACTCGGCGTCCCCTGCACTGCCGATGACATAATCTCCGGCGAAGGCGAGAACCTCCAGATAACCGGACTCCTGGACTTCACTGGTCAGCTGAACGACGGTGCCGTTGACATCGACCGATTCGATACCCGGCGCGACGGAGACCGACACCGTCGGCAGCCAGACCGGGTCCAGGGTCCAATTATCGAAGAACAGGGCCGTCTTCCCGGACTTCGTCAACGTGTAGCTCGCATCCTCCTTGACCCCGTCCAGATCGATGTCGGCAGTCACCGTGGCGGTGTCGCCTGCGGTGCTGACATCGGTGATCGTGAATCCGGTGATCCGGCCCTCGGTCGCCTTCAGCACCTTGTCGGTGAGCAGCACCCCCTGCTCCCCGGAGCCGTCGACATCACCGATCGCCACGGCAGCCGATGCGTCACCGGCCACGAGCGCGTCCAGGTAGCTTTCCACCTGGTTCTGCGGGCTGTAGACCATCTGATTGACGATAGAAACGGCGATGGATGCGCCGAGCACGACGACGACACCGGCCCCGACGGCGGCGAGCGCAATCCGCACCCGACGCTTCTTCTCCGGGGTCATCGGCACGGTCGCGGTAACACCATCATGCTGGGGCAGGACCACGGCGGGCTCTCCAGAGCCGACGGGCTCTCCGGTTGCGCCGGGGGCGGCGCTGGCGACGGGAACCTTGGTCGGCTCCGGCAGCACATACGTACCGGGCACCGCGAACGGCACGCCGACCAGTCCGGTGATCTTGGCCGACCGGGTGAGGACGGCGGCGGGGAGGAGCTGCACCAGGGTCGGGGCCGCGAAGACCGCGACGACCTCGACGAGGGCGCCCAGCGCGGCGAAGACGATGAATGTCCACGCGGCCAGTCCGACGACGCCGGAGGCAGCGGCAGCCCCTTCGATCAGGGAACCGGCACCCGCGAGAAGACCGTCGAGGCTCTCGCCTGCGCCGGCCGTGTCGACGCTCGTCCAGCCGCCGATGCCACCCACAATCGAGATGACGATGCCCGCGACAGCGAACGACACCACCGTGGTCACCCACGACATGGCCGCAGACAACCTCAGCTGCCCACGACGAAGACGCAACACGGTACCCGTGACCAGGATGAGCAGTAGGTTGACCACCAGGATCAGCACAGTGGCCCAGCCGGGCAGCTCAGCGGGCATCCAGAAGCTGTTCGACGAACCGGTCAGCCCACCCAGGGCGGCCAGAGAACCACCGAACGTGAGCGGTGCGAGGTTCACGAAGCCGAGGCCGTCGACGACAGCGGTCGGAAGCCAGAAGAACGCGGTCAGGAGAGCGTTGACGCCGCCGTTGATCACGGACCAGACCAGCAGTCCCACGGTGACCAGAACGGCGAGCACACCGAGGTGCAGCCCGACGACCGGCAGCGTCGACCGCACGGATGCGAACACGGTGGTGGCGGCCGGTGCCACGACGGCAGGCGTGATGCCGGCGGCTGCGCGGGCCACCCGGGCCCGGGCGACATAGGACGCGAGGGTGCCCAGAACGAGAGCGCCCAGGAAGGCCGTGAATGACGCCGACGTTGCGGTCCCGGTGGCGGTCGTGAATCCCAAGTAGTTTTCGGAACCGTCACCGAGCACATAGGTGAGCGGTGTGACGGCCGCGACGATGACGACAAGAATCGCCAGCACCACACCGCTGAGCGCCGACAGCAACCAGCGGATGCCGCGCGTCCGGCTCGGCGCGATCCGTTCGTCCCTGCGGGCCACGAATGCGGTGGCGATGATCAGGAAGGTGGTGACCAGCAGCGGAAGCCAGAGCACGGAGACGGCGGCCGAGATCCCCATCACCGTGGCGCCGATGGTGAGCGTGCCGGCAACGGCCAGGCCAACGATCTGAGCGGGCGCCTGGAAGGCCAGTCCCCAATCGAGGGATGCGTCCGCGGCGGCGACGAACACCAGCAGGGTGAACACCAGCGCCACCAGCCAGGTGGCGGCGTAGACGACTACCGGGGCGATCGCGGCGGCGATGAACCGTTCGGCCGGGATGCCCCGCACCATCGAGGCGACGCGGGTGCCGACGGTCGGTCCGGTCGGCGCCGGTATGGTCGGCAGCGTGGCACCCGGAGTACCGTACGGAGCCGCGACCCGCTCAGTCGGCGCGGGCGGCGCAGCGGCCGGACCTGCTACCGGATCTGCTGCCGGTTCTGCTGCAGCGGCCGGCTCAGTTGCCACCGCGCTTTGGTCTGTATTGTCTGTGCCCGTTCCGGAATCGTCTCCGGAATCGGGATTCCCACCCAATTGTGAATTATTCATGCTTCCCCCAGTTATCGTTTCGAAGCGTATCGCAAACAAACAGCTGGCCAGCGGCCAAGTCCGTTCCCCGTGTAACGATCGGAACACCACTCGGCACCGGCACAATGGACCAATGCACATCACGGACGTCACCCCCGCCGATCTCGAGGCCGTGACCACCCTCTGGGAGGAAGCCGGCCTCACCCGCCCGTGGAATCCGCCCGCCACCGACCTCCATCGCGCGCTGGCCGGATCGACATCGACTGTGCTCGGTGCCTTTCGCGACGGCAGACTGGTCGGCACCGTGATGGTCGGCCACGATGGCCACCGCGGCTGGGTCTACTACCTGGCCGTCGCCGTGCCCGAGCGCGGCATGGGCCTCGGTCGCCGGCTGATGCAGGCCGCCGAAGCCTGGCTGGTGGAACGCGGCGCCGTCAAGCTGCAGCTCATGGTGCGAGAGAGCAACACCGCCGTCACCGGTTTCTACGACCGGCTCGGCTATGCGGATGCCCACGTGCGCGTTGTCGCGAAACGGCTCGACTGATCTCACTCCCCGGCAGCCGGGGTGCTTGGTTTTCCACCGGGAGCGTGATTCGCTGGGGTCATGTCGAATCAGGGGAGCTCACCCGACGAGCCCGTCGGCGCCACCGGCCTGCCGATGTTCCCGCTCGGTTCGGTGCTCTTCCCCTACATGCCGTTGCAGCTGAGGGTGTTCGAGGAGCGCTACCTCATGATGCTGGCGAGCATCCTCGAATCGGAGCCCGCGGAGTTCGGTGTGGTCCTCATCGAACGCGGCCAGGAAGTGGGCGGTGGCGAGCACCCGTTCAGCACCGGGACCGTGGCGCAGGTGCTCGAGCTGGTGGCGCCGGAGGGGTTCGTCGGCCTCGTCGCGCAAGGAGACCGGCGCATCGAGGTGATCGAGTGGCGCCAGGACGCCCCCTACCCGCAGGCCGTGGTGCGGGAGCTGCCCGCCCTGGTCTGGGACGACGCCCTCACCCCGTTGCGGGTGCTCGCCGAGCAGACCGTGCGTCGTACCCTGTCGCTGGCCAGCGAGTTCACCGACGATGCTTGGTCGGCCAACGTCGCCCTGTCCGAGGACCCCGTCGAGGCCGCCTGGCAGCTGGCCGGCATCGCCCCGGTGGGTCCGCTCGACCAGGTCGCCATGTTGCGGTCCACCAGCATGGCCGGCCTGCTTCGGGCGATTTTCGACCACACTGAAGCGGCCGCCGACGCGTACAGGGTGCCCGGCCCCGGTGAGCTGGACGCGGATGATTTGAACACGGATGACCTGGACCCTGACGACCCGAACGCCTGACCCTCGCGAGCGACCGCGACCGGCCCGTCATCAGTGCCGGCGGTGTACCGTCGCGCGCCGTTGAGCACTGGAGCATTCCGGGGCAGCATGGGGGCATGCCCCCTCAATCGTCCTCCCCCTCGTTCTCACGGTCCGTCGGCTTCCCGATCCCCCGCCACGACCGCTTCCCCGATGGGTCGGTCAAGGCCAGCGGCTTTGAACTCGACGGCAAACTCCACGGACACTGGGAGTGGTTCCGTCTCGACGGTTCGCTGATGCGTTCCGGGGAGTTCGACCTGGGTCACCAGGTGGGCTTGTGGCGCACCTGGGACCGCACCGGGCGCCTCGTGAAGGAGACCTCGTTCGACCGGTCGACCCCGGGCACCAGCCCCGCGGACCCTGCCACCCGGTGATGACATGGCCGGAAACCGGATCGGCACCGGCACAATATTCGACGCCGATGTCCTGATCGTGGGCGCCGGGCCCACCGGGCTCGCCCTCGCCCGAGAGCTGCACACCCACGGGGTCACCGCGATGATCGTCGACAGGGCAGCGGATGCAGCGCACGAATCCCGCGCGCTGGCTATCCAGGCACGCACCCTCGAGGTCCTCGCCCGCAACGGCCTCGCGGACGACCTCGTGAGCGCCGGCAACCCGACCGGGACGCTGTTGCTGCACGGGCGCGGACGCCGCCGCCGCGGCAGCCTGAGCGCTGCGCCCGCTCATGCCGTGTCCCTGTTCGACGAGGCACTGTTCGACGAGGCACTGCTCGACGAGGCACTGCTCGACGAAGCAATCGGTGACACGCGCTTCCCGTTCCTGCTGTTCCTCTCTCAGGCCGGCACCGAACGAGTACTCGTCGACCGCCTGGCCAGCGCGGGCGTCGGCATCCGCCGGGGTCTCACCCTGACGGGCCTGAGTCAGGACGATGACGGGGTCACCTGCACCCTCGACTCCCCCGGCGTGCCGCCCAGGACGGTACGCACCCGCTATGTGGTGGGCTGTGACGGCGCGCACAGCGCGACCCGGCACCTGGCCGGCATCGGTTTCTCCGGTCGAGCCTTCCCGCAGCGCTTCCTCCTCGCCGATCTGGAGGCCGACGGTCTGGAACCCGGCCGGGTGCACGTCTACCTGTCCGGAGCCGGTCCGCTGTTCCTGTTTCCTCTCGGCTCGCCGGCCGGCTGGCGGCTGCTGGTGATGCTACCGCCGGGCAGCCGCACCGGCCCCGTCACCCTGGCCCTCGCGCAGGCGGCCGTCACCCGGTACACCCGGGACACCATCGTGCTGCACGACCCGGTTTGGCTCACCGAATTCACCATCAGCAGTCGGCTCGCCGATACCTTCGCGCGCGGCCGGGTGTTCCTGGCCGGCGATGCGGCTCATATCCACAGCCCGGCCGGCGCCCAGGGCATGAACACCGGCATCCAGGATGCCGTGAACCTCGGCTGGAAACTCGCCCTGGTCTGCCGGGGCGCCGCCGACCCGGCGCTGCTCGGGAGCTACGAGCAGGAACGACTGCCGGTGGCCCGCTCGGTGCTGGCCGGCACCAACCGTGCCTTCACGGTGGCGACCAGCCAGCACCCGGTGCTGCGTGGCCTGCGGGCCGGCCCGGCCGTGCCGGTGGCCGCGTTGCTGCTGCGCAGCCGGATGGCGCGCCGCACCGGCTTCCGGCTGATCTCCGAACTGGGCATCCACTACCGGCGCAGCTCGCTATCGGTGGACGGGGTCCCCAGCCTCGACCGGGGGCCGCGGCCGGGCGAGAGATTCCCCCAGCCCGGGATGGGCGCGGTGCCGGTGTCTTCCGTCAGGACCGCAGCCGCCGGTCACGGCGCGGCACCGGGCCCGCCGGTGTTTCGGATGCTGCTCTGCGGGCCGGCCGCTGAGTGGCCCGATGCAAGGGTGCGGGAGTTTCAGGCCCGCTGGGCGCACCTGCTCACCGTGGAACTGACCCCGTCCGCACCGCGATCCCGCTGGTCGGCCGCTCCACGCGCCGCCGCCGTCTCGCGCCGACGATCCGGCCTGGCCCAGTATCTGGTGCGTTGGGACGGCTACGTCGGCTACCGCGCTGACGGCTCCGACCTTGACGGCGCCGACGCCTACCTCCTGGGGTTCGGTGCTCGACCGCTCCCGCCCTGACCGGGGGCGGGCTCGGCGGGGTCTGCTCCTCGACCGATGAACCAGTAGTAGCCATCGGCGTCCCGCCGCACCAGGTCGCCCGTGAGGTACCAGCCTCCGACGAAGCGCCGCCGGTACCGGGCGTCGTCCCGCAGGTAGCCGCGGAACATCGACGGCCAGTCGGCGCGAAAGGCGAGCTCGCCGATGGCACCCGGTTCGGTGACCAACACCACCCCACCGTCGTCCCCGCGCACGAACCGCCCGTCGGCGTCGGTGAGCAGCACGGCGGCCTGCACCCCGGGTAGCGGCCGGCCGAGCGCGCCGGGCCGAATCGGACTGCCTGGGAAATTCGCGAGCATGATGCCACCGGTCTCGGTCTGCCGCCAGGTGTCGTGCACCGGCCGCCCGAACGTCTCCTGGGCCCAGGCGAAGACCTCGGCATCGAGCGGTTCACCACCGCTGGCCACGTGGCGCAACGCCCTGAGGTCATGGGCGGCCGCGAGCGCGGGGCCGGCCGCCATGAGCATCCGGAGCACTGACGGTGTGGTGTACCAGACCGTCACCCGCTGGTCGGCGAGCACACTGTAGGTGCGCTCGGCGTCGGGCTCGCCCTCCACGATCAAGACTGTCGCCCCGTGGACCAACGGCGTGATCACGCCATGCGAATTGCCGCTGACCCAGCCGGGGTCCGCAGTGCTCCAATAGACGTCCTTCGGGTGCAGGCCGAGGGCGTAGAGCCCGGCGACATAGAGCGAGGCGACGGCATCATGCACGTGCACCACACCTTTGGGCGGACCCGTCGTGCCGCTGGTGAAGTGGAGCATGGCCATGTCCTCCGACTGCATCGCCACGATGTCGCCGTACGGCGGGGCATCGCGCATCAGCGCGACCAGGTCGACGGTGCCGGGGTCCGGTTCTCCGTCGGCATCGATGAGGAGGACCTGCACCAGCTCGGGCAGTTCTGCCCGCACCGGCGCGACGGTTTCTCGGTACAGCTCGCGGGTGGTCACGAGCGCCCGCCCAGAGCCGCGCTTGAGTCGTTGCCGCCCCTGCTCGGGGTCGAAGCCGGAGAACATCGGGCAGAACACGCTGCCGTTCTTGAGGGTGCCCAAGGCGGCCACGAAGAGTTCGGGTATGCGTCCGCAGAGGGAGAAGACCCTGTCCGCCCGCTCGATTCCCAACCGCTGCAGCACACTGGCGAAGCGTCCGGTTTGTTCGGCGAGCTCGGCGTAGCTGAGCGGGTGAGTGGTGCCGTCGATGCGCACGAACCGCAGCGCATCGTGTCCGGCGAGCGCTCCGGCAGCGTGGCGGTCCACGGCTTCGTGGGCGATGTTGACACCCCGGCCGTCCGGCAGCCCCGACAGCACCTGTCGCACCCGGTCCCAGCTGAACTCCGCATAGACCTGCCCGTAGTCGACCAGAGTCGACCGCACCACGAAGGACGCGGAGTCTGTGTCAAGCGGGGGCCGCGCCGGCGCGGGGTCTGAGGCGTTTGATCCTGCCGTCATGCCCCCATAGAACTCCTGCTCGGTCGCCCGGCATAGGGGCCGGCCACAGCAACAGGGCGGTCACAGAAACAGGGCGGTCAGCGCAGCAGGGCGAGGACGATCCGCAGCGCCACGACGGCGAGCGTCGCTCCGGCCAGCGCCAGCGCCGCCACGGTGAGGCCTCGACCTCTGGCTCCCGCGGGAATGACCCTGTAGGCCTGCATGGTGAAGTAGAGGCCGACGGCGCCGATGATCAAGGCCGGGACCGGGTACACCACGGCGACGACGAGCCCGAGCAGGGCAACCCAGAAGCCGGGCACCCGGCCGGGCGCCTTCGTCCAGTCCGCCTGGGGGGCGCCCATGGCGAGGAGGCGGTTGCCGTCCATCTTGGCGCGGGGATCGTTCACTGTGGAGCTCCTTCGAGGGTCCGTTGGACCAGATCGGCCGCGACCACTCATCGCTCCCATTCTCGTGCATCCGATGCGCCGGTGGGCGACAATCAGCCGCGGCGTCGTCCGGCGGCCGCCTCCAGCTCCAGGGGGGTGGCACTGGCCAGCGGAATGTTGAGAAAGTCAACCAGGGGCGCCAGCACCCTGAACCGTTCGACGACGGTATCGACGAAGCCGTCCGTGAGGGCAGACTCCCCGGGCAGCTGTGCGAACAGTGCCCAGCTGCGCACGCGAAGCAGGTCGGCGGCCGGATGCTCGGCGGGAAAACCCTTGGGGCCGCGAATGAGCGGCCGGCCGGCCAACGGCTCCGCCAGCCTGGCCAGCGACGCGTCGGCGAGCAGGCTGCGCATCTGGTCATGGTGGTCGAGCAGGTACTCGCGGATCGCGTGCAACTGGGGCGAGCCCGGAGAGTAGGCGCCGGCGGCCACCATCACGCCGTGCACCCCCACCTGCAGGAAGAATCCGGCGCCGCCGGCCTTCTCCAGGCCCTGCCGGGGCCAGTTCGCCGCCAGATGGGTCTTGTACGGGGTCTTGTCGTTCGAGAACCGCACATCGCGGTAGATCCGCAGCATCGCCTTCGGCGCCGGCCGCAGATAGTCGGGCGCGAACCCCGCCAACTGCAGGTTGATCGCCTCGATCACCTCGAGCATCCGGGCCTTCAGCTCAAACTCGTAAACGCCCTTGTGCTCCTCGAACCACTCACGGTTGTTGCGGTGTTCGAGCTCCTCGAGAAAGTCGAACGCCTGCTCGCTGAAATGGGGACCCACCTGCACGCTCCTTCGATCACGTCAGTCCATTGTCTCGCGGCCATCTCCGAGCCCGTTCTTGCGCGGGCCGCCTTGAACGCCCCGGCACACCGGACTAGATTCACTCCATCTACGCCATCTGGCACCTCCGGCCCCACCTCAATCGGCTCCCGAAGGGACAATCATGACCAGCGAACCGGCATCCCCCGACACCATCGTGCTCATCCACGGGCTCTGGATGACGCCCCGAAGCTGGGAACTCTGGGTTCCTTACTACGAGGCCAAGGGCTATCGGGTGATCACCCCCACCTATCCGGGCTTCGAGATCGAGGTCGAGGCCCTGCGCGAGAACCCCAAGATCATCGCGGACCTGACCGTGCCCGAGACCGTCGATCACCTCGCTGCAGTCATCGGCGCGCTCGAGACTCCCCCGATACTCATGGGCCACTCCTTTGGTGGCACCCTCACCCAGCTCCTCACCGCCCGGGGGTTGGGCGCGGCATCCGTCGCCATCAACTCGGCGCCGACGGAGGGAGTGCGGGTCACCCCGCCGTCGCAGATCCGGTCGTTCTTCCCGATCCTCAACAACCCGGCCAACTACCACCGGGCTGTCGGGTACACGGCAGAGCAGTTCCGCTACGTCTTCGCCAACACGCTGAGCCGAGAAGACTCCGACGCCGTGTACGAGCGCTACCACATCCCCGCACCGGGCAACTGGGTGTGGGCATATGGGTTGATCGCCAACTTCAAGCCGGGCAAGCAAGAAACCTGGGTGGATTACGCGTTCGACGACCGGGCCCCGCTGCTGTTCATCGCCGGCGGCGCGGACCACATCATGCCCGCGTCGGTGAACAAGTCCAACGCCGACCACTACCGCAAGTCCGCGGCGCTGACCCAGTTCCACGAGTTTCCCGGTCGGTCGCACTGGACCTGCGGGGAACCCGGCTGGGAGGCCGTCGCCGACTACGCGCTGGACTGGGCGGTGACGCACGCCAGCACCGCACACATCCGTCGTGCGGAGCTGGCCTGACGGCTGGCCCTGTTACCTGCCCGCGGATTCCTTCGCGGCGGCCTTCGCGGCCCGTTTGCTCTCGCGCACCCTGGCGAGCGATTCCGGGTCGACGATGTCGGCCACCGACCGCAGCGAGCCGTCCTCGCCGTACGGGGCGGATGCTTCGCGCCAGCCGGCTGCGGTGACGCCGAGCCGTTTGCCGAGCAGCGCCAGGAAAATCTTGGCCTTCTGATCACCGAAGCCGGGCAGTGCCTTGAGGCGGCGCAGCACCTCGGTGCCGTCGGGGGCGGCCCCGTCGGAACCGGGGGCGGTCCAGATGGCGGCGGCGTCACCGTTCCAGTCTTGGGCGACGACCTCCGCTATCGTCTGCACCCGGGTGGCCATGGAGCCCGGGAAACGGTGCACGGCCGGGGTCTGCTTGAAGATCGCGGCGAATTCATCAGGGTTGTATCCGGCGATCACCGACGGGTCGAGGGTGCCGATCCGGTCCCGGATCTTCGCCGGTCCCGCAAAGGCTGCCTCCATGGCGATCTGCTGATCGAGCAACATGCCGAGCAGGAGCGCGAACGGGTCGTCACTGAGTAGGGCGTCTGCGGCGGTATCGCCGGTGATGTGCAGCGTCATCAGAGCATTCTCGCACCGTCGACACAGATTCGCTGGACGGCCGACTCGGGTTGGCAGCGGCAGATCGCGCTGCCAGCATGGCGAGTGCCGGCGCGAATCCGGCGGACAGGAGCCGTCATGTTCGATATCCCCGCTGGCAGCGTGATGCGCAGTTGGACCGGGTGGATCAGACCGTCCGACCGCGCCTCATACACGGCCTACATGGAACGCACCGGGCTCGCCGATTACAGGTCCACCCGGGGCAATCTCGGCGCCGCGATGGTGTTCCGCGACCTGCGCGACGGTCGGTGCGAGGTGCGCACGATCTCGTTCTGGCGCGCTTACGCCGATATCGTCGCCTTCGCCGGCGAGGACATCGAGCTGGCGGTCTTCTATCCGCAGGACGACTCCTTCCTCATCGATCGCGAACTCACGGTGGCCCACTTCGACGTGGTCTGACTCCGGTTTCGTCGCCGGGCGGGCTCCCGTTTCTGCCGGTTCGGGCCGATCATGGCTGCATGGATGCCGTGGATGCCCTCAGCGAGATCGCCTTCTGGCTGGAACGAGGCCTCGCCCCGAACTTCAAGGTGCAGGCATTCCGACGAGCCGCCTCGCTCATCAGCGACCTCGACCCGGTGGAGCTCGCCGATCGGGTGCACGACGGCCGGCTGCGGGCGATGAAGGGTATCGGCGGCCGCACGGCCGAGGTGATCTCCCAGTCGCTGTACGGCCTGCCCGACTACCTGGACAACCTGCGACGGAGCGGCACAGACCCTGTGGCCACCGGCGGCCGCGAGCTGCTCGCGGTGGTTCGCGGCGACCTGCACACGCACAGTGACTGGTCGGACGGCACCACGTCCATCGAACTCATGGTGATCACGGCGCGGATGCTGGGCCGGGAGTACCTGACGCTGACCGACCATTCGCCGAGCCTCACGGTCGCGCACGGCCTGACCGCGGACCGGCTGATGCAGCAGCTCGGTGTGGTCGCCGACATCAACGCAGACGCGGGATCCTCGCCCGACCCGGTCAGGCTGCTCAGCGGCATCGAGGTCGACATCCTCGAGAACGGCGAGCTCGACCAGGACCCGGCGCTGCTGGCCCGGCTGGATGTCGTCGTCGCCAGCGTGCACTCCAAGCTGCGCGCCGACTCGCTGAGCATGACCCCGCGGATGCTCGCCGGCATCCGCAACCCGCACACCACCGTGCTCGGCCACTGCACCGGTCGTCTCGTGACAGGGTCGCGCGGCACCCGGCCGCCGTCGAGCTTCGACGCCGAGCGGGTGTTCGCCGCGTGCGCCGAGAACGCCGTGGCGGTCGAGATCAACTCCCGGCCGGAACGCCAGGACCCGCCGGACGACCTCATGGCTCAGGCCCTCGCGGCCGGCTGTCTGTTCAGCATCGACAGCGACGCCCATGCCCCCGGGCACCTGGACTTCCTGGCCTACGGCGCCGAACGCGCCGCGGCGAACGGGGTGCCCGCCGAGCGGATCGTCAACACCTGGCCGGTCGAGAAACTGCTGGACTGGTCGCGAGCCACCCGCTGAGCGACCCGCCGGCCAGCGCCCGGTCAGGATGCTTCGCTAGGTTGGAGGTCTGCCACATCGGCTGCCCCGGCAACTCACGAGGAGCTCCATGCCCATCACCGTTCAAGGCGCGATCGCCCGTTCGAAGGGGGCTCCCGTGGAGCTCACCGACATCGTCATCCCCGACCCCGGACCCGGTGAGGTCGTCGTCGACATCGATACCTGCGGAGTCTGTCACACCGACTTCCACTACAAGGAGGGCGGCATCAGCGACGACTTCCCGTTCCTGCTCGGCCACGAGGCCGCCGGCCGGGTGAGCATCATCGGCGCCGGCGTCACCCACGTGGCCGTCGGCGACTTCGTGGTGCTCAACTGGCGGGCCGTCTGCGGCGACTGCCGGGCCTGCAAGCGCGCCGAACCCTGGTACTGCTTCAACACCTTCAACGCCAGCCAGAAGATGACCCTGATCGATGGCACCGAGCTCAGCCCGGCACTGGGTATCGGCGCGTTCGCCGAGAAGACCCTCGTGCACGAACGTCAGTGCACCAAGGTCAACCCGGAGGCCGACCCCGCCGCGGTCGGGCTGCTGGGCTGCGGCATCATGGCCGGCATCGGCGCCGCCATGAACACCGGCAACGTCGCCGCCGGCGATTCCGTGGCCGTGATCGGTTGCGGTGGTGTCGGCGACGCCGCTGTGGTCGGCGCGAAGCTGGCCGGCGCGAGCACCATCATCGCGATCGACCGTGACGCCAAGAAGCTGGCCAAGGCCACCGAGTTCGGCGCCACCCACACCATCGACTCCGCCGGGCTCGACGAAGACGGCGTGGTCGCAGCCGTGCAGGCGCTCACCGGCGGCTTCGGCGCCGATGTCGTCATCGACGCCGTCGGTCGCCCGGAGACCTGGCGGCAGGCGTTCTACGCCCGCGACCTTGCCGGCACCGTGGTGTTGGTCGGCGTGCCGACACCGGAGATGATGCTCGAGATCCCCCTTGCCGATGTGTTCGGCCGCGGTGGCTCGCTGAAGTCCTCCTGGTACGGCGATTGCCTGCCGGAGCGGGACTTCCCGATGCTCACCGAGCTCTACCTGCAGGGACGTCTGCCGCTGGCGGAGTTCGTCAGCGAACGCATCCGCATCGATCAGATCGAGGCGGCGTTCGCCAAGATGGCGTCCGGCGACGTGCTGCGTTCGGTGGTGGTGCTCTGATGGGCGCGCGCATCGAGCACCTCGTCACCGAGGGCACCTTCGACCTGGACGGCGGCAGCTGGGCGTTGGAGAACAACGTCTGGATCGTCGGCGATGACACCGAGTGTGTCGTCATCGACGCCGCCCATGACGCCGAGGCGATCCTCGCGGCGGTCGGCGAGCGCCGACTGCTCGGCATCCTGTGCACCCACGCGCACAACGACCACATCGGCGCGGCCGGTGCAGTGGCGGCAGCCACGGACGCACCGGTCTACCTGAATCCGGACGACCGCATGCTCTGGGACGTCGTCTACCCGGATGCCGCGCCGAACCGCGAGCTCGCCGACGGCGACACCATCGAGGTGGCCGGGATCGAGCTGCAGGTCATCCACACGCCGGGTCACTCCCCCGGCTCGGTGTGCTTCTACGCGCCCGCGTTCGACACGCTGTTCAGCGGGGACACCCTCTTCCACGGCGGGCCGGGCGCGACCGGACGGTCGTATAGCGACTTCCCGACCATCATCGAGTCGATCACGACGAAGCTGCTGACCCTGCCCGCCCAGACCGTCGTGAACACCGGCCACGGCGAGTCGACCTCGATCGGCGCCGAGGCCCCCGACCTGCCCGACTGGATCGCGCGCGGCCACTGACAGCCCTCGAGTTGCCGCGAAATGCCCCTTGGATGCCTCCTCAGGGGCATTTTTCGGCATCTCGCGGCGAGCAAGCTACTCCGGCCGGTGGGGGTCGGCGCGGCCGCCCTCCGACTCCCGAGCCCGGTGCCCGAAGTACTCGCCTGCGGTCACCGCGCGATACGACGTCGTGACCATCTGCTCGAGCACGTCCAGGTCGACCTTGTCGAGGTTGGTGACATACAGGCAGCTCAGTGCGGCCTTGTGCGGTCCGAGCCGAGCGAGCTCGTCGGTGTAGGCGCCCAGTCCGTCGGGAAAGTAGATCGACATCGACGCCTTGCGTGGTGAGAAGCCCGCCGCGCCCGCGTCGCCCTCCCGCCCGCTCTCGTACTTGTAGTGGTACTGACCGAAGCCGATGATCGACGAGTACCACAGCCGTGCCGGCTCCCCCGTGATGCGCCCGAACATCGTCAGGAGGGTCTCGGCATCCCGCCGCCGGGTGGCGCCGGGGACGGCGTCGACGAAGGCGCGCACCTCGTCGTCGGCGGCCTGGTGGTCGGTGTGGTCGGCGGGGGTTCCTGTTGCCATGCCCCTACGGTAGCGCCGGGCCACCGACAGGGACAGGTGCCAGGGAGCAGCCTGCAAGGCTGTCTACGCGGGTTCGATTCCCGCCACCGCGTCGCCTGCGCCGGGGCCTCTGGAGCGACCCCGGCGGGCGCCGCGACGCGCGAGTCAGGCGTGCTGCTCGGTCTTGGCCAGCTGCCGGGCGAGGTCGTCCGGCGACAGGTTGGCGTCGCGGAACGCGTCCGTCAGCGGCAGCTGCAGGCGCAGGTCGGTGCCCAGGCAGAGCGCCGCGCTGCCGCTCTTGAGCTTGAAGTCGAGCACGTGGCCACCGCCGGTGCGGTCGTCGGTGATGAAGTGGGTGTGGCAGCCGGGCACGCCGATGCCCTGCTCGTAGAGCGGGGTGCGGAAGCCGACCAGGGAGCCGGACACGTTGTGCAGCTCGACGATGGCATCTTCGTCGGTCGCCTCCACCATCGGCCGGTACGGCTTCTGCTGCTTCACGACGGTGCGCATCCGGATCCACTCGAAGTCGCCGTCGATACGCAGCGCGTACATGTAGTTCTCGGATGCCGTCATGTGGTCGATGAACGCGGATGCCTCGGCGCGCACGATATTGTCGGGCAGCCGGCTCTCGATGTGCGGCACGAAGTTCGTCACCACGGCGTACGGGGTGTACGCGCCCAGGTCGGGCTTGGTCACCCCGCCGTCGGCGCGCAGCTGATAGCACTTGCCGTCGACGATGAGCATCTCCCCGTCGAGGCCGTTGAACGTGCCGATGCCGAAGCTGCCGTGGCCGAGCAGGTCGCGCACCGTCATCTCACCCTCGTAGACACCGTCGAGCAGCGCGCTCATCAGGCTGGTCTGGAAGATCTCGTGCCTGGACACGGTGATGTTGGTCACAGCAGCACGTCACTTTCCAGGTCGGCCATCAGTTCATCGCGATTGTTGCGGTAGTCCACCCGCACGTCGATGATGCTCGGGCCGTCGTCGTTCATGGCCTGCTCGAGCACCGCGGCGAAGTCGTCGAGGTGGGTGACCCGGTAACCGTGGGCGCCGAACGACTCGGCGTACTTCACGGCGTCGTAGTCGCCGAGCTGCACGCCGGAGGTGCGGCCGTACTTGCCCTGCTGCTGGAAGGCGACCATGTCGTAGGTGCCGTCGTTGAAGATGATGTGGGTGAATTTGGAGCCGAGCCGCACCGCGGTCTCCAGCTCCATGGCGGAGTAGAGGAACCCGCCGTCGCCGGACACCGAGACCACCGGGGTGCCGGGGCGCACCAGCGTCGCGGCGATCGCCCAGGGCAGTGCCACACCAAGAGTTTGCTGGCCGTTCGAGAACAGCAGGGTGCGCGGGTGGTAGGTGCGGAAGTGCCGGGCCATGTAGATGTAGTGCGAACCCACATCGCAGAGCACCGTGGTGTCGTCGGGCAGCAGGGCCCGCATCGCCAGGGTCAGCTCGGCGGGGTGCACGCCCTCCGACTCGTCGTCACGATGGACGGGCTGGTCGGCCTCGGCCAGGCGGGCGCGCTCGGTGGCGACGACCGCCGAGGCGGATGCCGACAGGGTGAGGCCATCGATCTGGCTGGCGAGCGCATCCATCGTCTCGGCCACGTCACCGCGCAGTTCGACGGTGGGCCGGTAATAGTCGTCAAGGTCGGCCGACAGCTCGTCCAGGTGGATGATGCGGCGCAGGTGATCCTTGTTCCACTTGGCGGGTTCGTACTCGACGAAGTCGTAGCCGATGGCCAGGATCAGGTCGGCCTTGTGCAGCAGAACGTCCCCGGGCTGGTTGCGGAACAGGCCGACCCGGCCGAGGTAGTGCTCCTCCAGGTCGTGGGAGATCACGCCGGCGGCCTGGAAGGTCTCCACGACGGGCAGCGCGGCAGCGCCGAGCAGGCGGTGCAGCGCGGCGACGGCCCGGTCGGAGCCGGCGCGGGCACCGGCGAGGATCACCGGGAACTGGGCGTCCTTGAGCAGCTGGGCGGCCTGGCTGATGCTGGCGGCCGGGGCCGCGCCGAGCTGAGGGACCCAGTGCGGGGTGGTCATCGACACAGTGGTGGAGTCGGTGAGAACGTCGTAGGGCAACACCACGGCCGCGGCGCCCTTGGGCTCCTGGGTGGCTTGGCGGAACGCGTTGGCGATGGCCTCCGGCACGTTGTCGGCGACGCTCACCTCGCCGGCAGACTTGGTGACGGCGGAAAGCATGCCGACGGCATCCATCGACTGGTGGGTGCGCTTGAGCCTGTCTCCGCGGGAAACCGCGCCGCAGATCGCGACCAGGGGGTCACCCTCGGTGGTGGCGGTGAGCAGGCCCGTGGCGAGGTTGGCGGTGCCGGGTCCGCTGGTGACCAGCACGACGCCGGGTTCGCCGGTGAGCCGGCCGACGGCGGCGGCCATGAAGGCGGCGTTCTGTTCGTGGCGCACCACGATCAGCTGCGGACCGCCGTCGAGGAGGGCGTCGTAGACGGGGTCGATCTTCGCACCGGGGACGCCGAAGATCCACTTGACGCCGTAGGCCTCGAGGCATTCGACGACGCGGTCGCCGGCCCGGCGGGGCGAGCCGAGTGCTGCGGAGCCGAAGGCGGTGCCGTCGACCGACTCGTCCGGGACCGTTGAATTCTGAGCCATGCCGTGCCTCCTGTAGTGCGGGTGACGCCGTGGTGTGAACCGGCGTCTCGTTCTAGCCTGCCCGATCGACCGATATAGAACAACGCCGATACCGGATGCCAATCATCTGCTTCTCAGATGAGACGTGGGAGGATGGGTGGCATGGATCTCAGGCAGCTTGAATTCTTCAGCGCCGTCGCCGGCGAGCTCAACTTCACCCGGGCGGCCGAGCGGCTCACCATCGCGCAGTCCGCGGTGTCGGCCGGGGTGCGTTCGCTCGAGAGCGAGCTCGGCGTGGAACTGTTCGACCGCAGCCGCCGGCAGATCCGGCTCACCTCTACCGGTGAACTGCTGCTGCCCAAGGTGCGCGGCGCCCTCGACGCCGTCAACGAGGTGCGGGATGTCGCCCAGCAGTCCACCCAGGCCATCACCGGCTCCATCGTGATCGGCCTGATGACGTCGGTGACGCTCGTGAACGTGCCCCGGCTGCTCGGGCTCTTCCGCACCGGGCACCCGGGTGTGGGGGTGCGGCTGCGCGCGGCGCGGCGCGGCTCGGCCGATCTCGTCGACGAGCTGGCCAGCGGCGAGCTGGACCTGGCCTTCCTGGCGCTCAGCGGAGCGGTGCCAGCGACGCTGTCGGCGGTGCCGATCGCGTCCTCCCCGATGGTCCTCGTGGTGCCCGCGGGGCATCCGCTGGCCGGAGCCGCCGGCGTGGACCTGGCCGACGTCGGCGACGAGGAGTTCATCGATCTGCCGCCGGGTTACGCGAGCCGGCAGATCGTGGACGATGCCTTTGTCGCCGCCGGGGTGGAGCGGCGGGTGATGATCGAGGTCTCCGACATCGGCACCGCCGCCGAATATGTGACCAACGGCCTCGGTGTGGCGCTGCTGCCCGAGTTCGCCGCACACGATGCGCTCAACGTGCGCCGCATCCCAGTGGCGCACGTTCCCGACTTCACCGTCTACCTCGCTGCCTCCCGCAAGCGCCGGGCCTCAGCGGCCGTGCGCGCCTTCGTCAACCTGGCCCTCTCCGGCGAGTAGCCCCGCCGATGCCCGCCCGGCCCACCCCGCCCGCTTCCGCCCACCGATGCCCGCCCCACCCGGCCCACCAACTGTTCCCGAAGCGGACATCTGCGCCCGGCGCACCGGGCGCAGATGTCCGCACGGGCAACAGTTGCGGCGCGCTCGCCCACTCGTGGCGACCTGTGTGATGCGGTGTGCCCGTGGACTGGCACGACCTGCCGGCCGGCTGACCGCCCCTGCCGCGCACCCGCGCTAGACTTCGCCTAAGGGGGAACAACGATGAAAACTTTTCGCCATCTGACCGGGGACAACGCGTACCAGCAGAATTCCGGTGTGCTGAGGGTGGGCGCCCCTCGCGCTCAGTACCGAGCGGCCGCGGGCGCGCTCCTCGTCTCGGCGGTCCTGGTCCTCACCGGCTGCGCCGGTTCGGCGCCCGCCGCGGAGGCTCCGTCCAGTGCCGCCCCGGCCCCGGCCACACCGGTACCCACCGCCGTCGGCGCCTGCCCGGAGTCCGACGGACAGGGGCCCTGGGGCGACGTCATCGCTAAGGAACAGGTCACGGACGCCGCCGGCAGCTACTGCCACACGACACTCGACCCGGCGTCAGTCGGCGCCCAGTTCGACCCCGCGGTCGTCGATCTCGACTCGCTGGCGACGTACGGCTTCACCATTGAGGACGCCGAGACCGCACAGCGAGCGGCGCTCATCTACGTGACGGAAGCAGGGCTGGACTCTGCCCTCCTGGACGACTCCGCGACCGCCGACGCAGCCTGGTTCGAGAGCGCCTCGCCGTGGTTCACGCCTGCGGGTCACACCGCCCTGACACCCCAGGTGGCAAGCTTCGGGCTCAGTGAGGCCGGGGTCATCGTTTCCCAGAGTCTGCCGTCGCCGCTCACCAGGGACGGCGGTCCGCGTGCCACCAACACGGCCGTCGGCGTCGACAAGATCTTCGGCACCCTGAGCGTGGACCAACAGACTCCCCTGCTCCTGGTCCGCACGACCGTCACCGTCGACTATGCCGCCACCGATGCGGCCATCGTGGAAGCGGCCATCCGTGACGAGCGCGGGACCACGAGCCTGAGCGAGGACAGCCTGCGGGCGAGCGCACCCACCCTGTTCGACGGTTCAGACGACGAAGGACTCGTGCTAGTCGGCGGCTTCAACGTGGGCTTCGCCTCCGGCGACCTGACGGCGATAGAGTACATCAGCGCCGCATGGACCCTGTCCACCGGCGACGGAGCACTGCAGATCGACGCCATCGAGCCCGAGCTGGACCCGAGCCTGCGCTAGAGCTGAGTCCGCCCGGAGTCGCCACGCGGTGGGCGCCCGCCCATTCCGCCCCCAACTGCCACGCCCTCGCCCGCTCTTCCCGGCCGCCGTGGCCGGTGCCACGATGGGTCCACGCTGAGCATGCACGTTGAGCATCAACACGAGGAGCGAGGAACGAGGCGACGATGACGATCGACGTGAGCCCGGCCCACGACTTCGACGAGATGGCGACCATGTTCGCGCCGAAGAAGCCCGAATCCTCGGTCTGCTGGTGCCTCTCCTGGCGGCTGGACTCGAAGCAGAACCGCGCGCTCACTGGCGCCGCCAGAGCCGACAAGGTGCGGGAGCTCTGCGCGCGGAAGCTCGCCCCCGGTGTGCTCGCCCACCTCGACGGTGAGGTAGCCGGCTGGGCCGGCATCGCCCCGCGATCCGAGCTGCACCCGTTCGCCACCTCACGCAAGATCCCGCACCTGGACGACCTGCCGGTGTGGTCGCTGTGGTGCCTCCGAGTGCGCCCGGGGTACCGCAAACAGGGCGTCACGCCGGCGCTGATCGCCGGCGCCGTCGACTACGCACGAGCATCCGGCGCACCCTGCGTCGAGAGTTACCCCGTGGACAACGACGGACAGCGGGTGGACCTCACCATGGCCTACGTCGGCACCAGAACCATGTTCGAGGGCGCCGGCTTCACAAAGGCGGCCGACACCGACTCCGTAGCCGGCGGGTTCCCCCGCATCCTCATGCGGCTGATGCTGACTGACGCCCCGGCAGCCTGCTCCGGCTAGCCGCAGTACTCGCTGTCCATAAGCGCAGTGTCGCGCACGACGATGGTGTCCACCAGCCCGGCGGAGCTCAACCCGAAGTTGATCCAGTGTCCGCTGCCGTCGGGCAGGGAGTAGTACGGGGCGTACGTGCCGTCGTTTTGCTCGATGTCAGGGTAGGCGGCCGTGACCTGGTCCAGGGTGGCACCGATTCCGATTCCCGCGCTGGTCTGCGGCGAATTGGCGGCGACCGTGGCCTCAGACCCCCAGGCCTGCAGCACGATCTGGTCCGTGACTCCGGTGCCCGCCGGGTCCGGGAGCCAGATGCTCGGGAAGTCGGCCTTGTCGAGGGCGGTCACCCACGGGCAGCCATCCTGGACCGTGGTGGTGAACGCCGTCGTCGAGGCGGCTTGGTCGGCCAGCTGCCCGTGCAGAGTCAGCGGTCCGATGGCTGTGTAGTCGATGAGCCATGAGCTCGGATCATCCAGGTTCGGCTCGGCCGGCGCCGGCGTGGCAGACGGCACCGGTGTCTCGGTGGGAGCCGTGGATGCCGCCCCGGCTGCCGGCTTCTCGCCGGCCGGTTGTTCGCCGGCGGACTCGCCGACACATCCTGCTACGAGCAGCACGCCAACGGCGAGTGCCGCAATCGTGCCCTGCCTGTAGACCACCGATGCTCTGCTATTCATGTGTATCCCCCCGGATGTCGATGCCCCGTATCGTACTCCCAGGACCTCCTGAAATACCAGATCGCAGGGAACTTCTCCGCGCCCTCATACCGAAGCTGTGACGGCATAGCGCTCAGCGAGGTGGCCGAAGGCCACGGAAAGCTCGGGCGGGCCCACGACCTCGATGGTGGTGTCGAACCGGCCCAACGATGCGGCCAGCGCCACCCACGACCAGGAGCCGACCTCGTAGCGGCAGCGGTCGGGTCCGAGGTCTTCGAGGATGCCGTCGCCGGCGAACGGCAGCACCGCGGTGGCGGGCAGCCCCAGGATCACAGTGCCCCGGCAGGGCCAACTGTTCGCCCGTTCCGATCCTGTGAATCGGGCCGAAACGTAGTCGCGTGCGTTTTTCCCGGGAAGCTCACGCGGGGTGAACCGGGGCCCGGTGGGTGCGCGCGGCGCAACCCGATCGGCGCGGAAGATCCGCCAGTCTCCCCGGTCGAGGTCCCAGGCGACGAGATACCAGCGCCCGCTGGAGGTGACGAGGTGATGGGGTTCGACCCGGCGCGGCGGCGTCGGCGTCGGATCTGTGTCGCCGGGTTGCCGGCTCGCGTAGTCGAAACGGAGCACCTCACGGGCGCGGATGCCGGTGGACAGTGCGATGAGCACAGCCGGGGACACCGGGTCGGTAACGGCGTCCCCGGCGCGGGTCGGGATGGTCGTGAAGGTGAGGGCGTCCAGACGGTGACGCAGTCGGGCGGGCATCACCTGCCGCATCGTGGTCAGCGCTCGCACGGCGGCCTCTTCGATGCCGGCCCCGGTCGCGGTGGCGGCCTGCAGCGCCACGGTCAGGGCAATGACCTGGTCGTCGTCGAACAGGAGCGGTGGCAGTTCGGTGCCGGCGTCCAGCCTGTAGCCGCCGTCCGGTCCCTTCATGGCGTGGATGCTGTAGCCCATCTCGCGCAGGCGGTCGACGTCCCGGCGCACCGTGCGGTGGCTGATCTCGAGCCGATCGGCGAGGAGGGCACCGGGCCAGTCCCGCCGGGTTTGGAGAAGCGAGAGCAACAGCAGCAGCCGTGAAGTAGTCGACGTCATGTTTTTCACTCTAGGCGCAGTAGAGGACCGAATCTGTCCTCTACTGGTGTGACCATGACAGGTATCCGGGACGAGCCCGGCGAACACCCTCGAATCTAGGAGCAGACATGACCATTCACACGACCACTCACCTCAACTTCCGCGGCGATGCCCGAGCCGCTCTGGAGTTCTATCAGAGTGTCTTCGGTGGCCGGCTGGTCGCCATCAGTTACGCGGATGCCCACCGGGCGACCGACCCCGCCGAGGCCGACCAGATCCTCTTCGGATCGGTCACCTCCCACGACGGCTTCCGCATCATGGCGTACGACGTGCCGTCCGCCAAGGCCTACGCGCCGGGCACGATCCCCGTGTTCGTCTCCGTTCGCGGCACGGATGCGGCGGCGATCACCAGCTACTGGGAGAAGCTGGCCGAAGGCGCCACCGTCGTCGAGCCCCTCGCGACGTCACAGTGGTCACCGCTGTACGGGATGCTCACCGACCGCTTCGGGGTCACCTGGGTGCTGGATGTGGAGGTGGCGTGGGACGCGGCCTGATCTGACCAACCGGCGGGGCGGGTGGATGCGCTCGCCCCGCCCCTACCGGGACGTCCCTCCGACGATCGCCTTCAGCAACGCCGTGTTGTGCCCGAGGCCGAGCAGCGCCTGAGCGCGGCGCCGATGGCCGTCCCAGGTGCCCGGGTCCATGTTGCCCAGCAGGGAGACGACCATTCGCGTGCGCGGGTTCGCTGCGAAGACCTCGCGATGGTCGTCGATGAACGTCCAGTACAACCCGTCCCAATCGGCCATCCACTCGCCGGCGGGCAGGTCTGACATTTTTCGCAGGTAGTTGCTGCCAGACACATAGGGCTTGGTGGTGATCTCGTCGCCCGCGGCGAAATGGCTCATCGCGTAGACGTTGGGGACCATCACCCAGTCGTAGGCGTCGATGAACATCTCCATGAACCATTCGTAGACCGCATCGGGGTGGATGCGCAGCAGCGACATCGCGTTGCCGAGCACCATCAGCCGCTCGATGTGGTGGGCATATCCGGTGTCGAGCACCCGCGAGATGACCAGATCCACGGGAGCGAGACCGGTGGTCGCATCCCACCACCCGTCGCCAAGGGCCCTCTGGTGGTCGAGCCGGTTCGAGGTCCGCATTTCGCGACCGCGGGTTCGGTAGGTGGCGCGCATGTACTCCCGCCAGCCGATCATTTGCCGCACGAACCCCTCCAGGGACGCGAGGGGAGTGCCGTGATCGGCGCCCTCGAGCACCGCGTCAACGACGTCTCGCGGGTCCAGCAGCCCGACATTCAACGCGCCGGTCAGCAGGCCGTGATTGATGAACGGATGCGTTGCGGAGATCGCGTCCTCGTACGGGCCGAAGTCGTTCAGGCGGTCACGGACGAACTCCTGCAGGTGCTCCCGGGCTTCGTCTGCGCTGGTCGGCCAGGCGAACAGGTGCGGGTCACCCGGGGCATTCGGGAACTCGGCGCTGACCCAGGCGATCGCTGCGTCGACCTCGGCCGGCACCTCGACCGTGTCCGGGTCGTCCACCAGCGCGTCGAAGTCGAAGACGCCCTCCCGCCGAAGCACGGGATGGCCGGCGAAACGGCCGACGGGGTGGGGCGTGTACCCGCGCGGCAGCTTCTTGCGGTTGTCGACGTCGAAGGACCACTTCCCGCCGACCGGCTTGCCGTTCTCGAGCAGGATGTCCAGTCGGCGGCGTTGCCACACGTAGAAGTCCTGCATGCGGGAGCCGTTGTGAGAGAACCAGTCATCGATCTGCACCCGGTCGGTGAGGAAGTTCGGCGTCTCCAGCACGTCGCCCGGGCGCATCCGGTAGCCGCCGTCGGCGAGCCCGGCGAACAGATCCTGCTCGAGCCAGTCATCGACAACGTCGAACCAGGTCACCTGCGCCGGCTCGCGCTTCCGAATGCACTCCGCCAGTTGGTCGTGGGAGCTTCGCTCGGTATCGCTTGGAAGAACGACAACCTCGTACCCGTGCTCGCGCAGTCGGGCTGCGAAGCGGGCCAGCGACGCACGGTGCAGGACCAGTTTGTGGGAATGGAACCGGTACTGGCGAAAGAGTAGATCATGCTCGATGAGCACGAACAGGGTCCCTCCGGCCGCCTCGAAGTGCTGGTCGAAGAGCTGGTGCGGCAGGACGAGGCGCACAGACGGGCCGGAACTCATACCCCAACGATAGAGCGGCGGGCGGCAGGATTTAGTGCTTGCCACGGAATCCTGGGATTCCTCAACGCTGGACGTCGACGAAGTTTGGCCAGAGGCTTCTGCGGTCGCCCATAGAATTGGTACGTGACCTGAGGAGTCCCCCCACCCTGATGGTCACGGTGCGTCCCGCCGCGTCCCCCCACGCGGCGGGACGTTTTTGGATGGAAGGTGATCCACCTCAAACCCGTCACAAGCACGCCGGCCCCCCAAAAATCCGTCCCCTGGCTCCCGGCGCACCTCTGCCCTTGTCCCCCCTTGGACATGTCTAACCTTACCTCTATCGGAACGGTGCTGGTGCTATTCGTCTGTCAGGTCTGAGCCGGCGGACAACCCGTCCTCGAGAAGCTTCGTGATCTCGCGAAGTGCTTCTGGTGACGTATCCCCGAGGGTTCGGGCCGCGAAGTTGATTACTCGCTTGACTCGGATCATACGGACCAACTCCAACTGAGAGTCGATACGCTCCGGCAGGTCATCGTCGGACCCGAGCAGGTACTCGGGTGCAATCCCGAAGAAATTTGCGATCTCGGTGAGAAGTAGGACGTCGCTGACCAGTGGGCCTTCCCCCCTGACCATGTACTGCCATCGGGCCCTCGAGAGCGAAACCTTCTTGGCTTTGAGACCCGCGGCGATCTCGCGGTAGGTATACGGGGTGTTTCCTTCGGCCACCACTACGTCGAGCAGCAGGTTCAGCTTGCGTGCAAGCTCCAGTTGTGGAGTGGGCAGTGGGGTCCCTGTCCCACCCGCTTCACTGGGCGTTTTGGTACTCATCGGTCCTCGAGTCGTTTGTGGTCCCGCGAGATGCATCTGACGCCTGCCGAATATGCTGTTCGATCCTCTGGATGAGCTTCACTTCGCGAGCCGAGAGTGACTGGTCGGGGTGCAGAAGGAGACAGTCCCGAACCTCGACGTAGCGGCGGTGGAGGTGCAAGGCGTGGCTCCCCCGAAAACAGAGCGCTAGCCGTGACGTCGGTGCTTCGATGCTGAGCTCAGGTCGGTCAGCCAGCAGCCGCTCCCACAGCGGGGTGACCTTCCACAGCAGCCAGCGGCTTGTGCCTGCGTCGCTCAGGTTCCTGAAAACTCCGACCAGCAGACGGAGACCGAGACCGACCGAGAGCAGAACGGGCGCAAGGAGCGGGCAAGCCACAGAGAGGGAATCAACTATCGCACTGACGTGGGTGCCACCTGCCGCCCTGTTGATCGCCACACCCATCTGAATGACGACGTAGAGCGATACGACCGCGCACCCGGCAAAGATGATCACCAGTGCCGTCTTGAGCGTTGTGTCCGACTGGCGTTTGTAGTCCGTGGAGCACGCGACCATTGTCGAGATCGCAAGGACGATCAGCGCAATCCAGGTCGTGAAGCTGTAGACCAGCTGACTCCAGTTGCCAGGTCCGATGAACTGGATGTTGTCAATCTCCCAGCCGCTGGTGAAGAAGAGGGCAGCCTGAACGAGGATGAGTCCGGTCACTCCCCACAACGCAAAGCGCTTTCGGGTTGAGGTGAGTCCGTCCTTTGAGACAGCCGTCTGAATGAGGCAGTCGAACAGGGCCACACAGACGATCGCTGTCGCGTGGAAGATGAAATAGGTCAGGTCGACTCCGCCCAAGAGTCCGTCGACGAATGCATACGGGCCGTCGGTGATCAGCGACATGGTGACCGCGAAGGCCACCATGAACCAGAAAAGCAGACGCCGTTTGCCGCGGAGCGCGCTCGGCACGAGGAGCAGGGTCGTGCCCCAGAGAGCCGCGAGCACCGCGTATTCGATCAGAGCGAACATCAGAGAACCTGCCCGAATCCGGTCTCGGCTCCGCGCCTGCTTTGTGAGGCGTCCTTCCGAAGGATCATCGCAAGCTCGTCCCCGATAGCCTCCGCCATTGCCTCTTCCTCATCGGTGAAGCTGTTTCGGGACAGCGCCGCGACAATGGCGTTCATCGGGATGAGGGGTGCGAGAAGCGCGACCCTGTCGGCCGGCATGATCATCTTCTTGTGATTGAGGATCATGTGACCGAACTCATGATTCACGAACTGCTGCCGGTGGACGGCCGAGTCTGTTGGCGCGCAGTAGATCCGCTCGAATTCTTCACCGGCCACCTCGAGCCAGAGCGCGCAGATTCCGCTGTCAAGCATTCCCTGAGGCGCCTGCACGACGACGATCTTCTTCGTGCGGATCTGCTCCATATGGTGGTGCAGGATTTCCGAGTTCAGGGGGCGTGGGAGGTCTATCTCCTGCACCAGTTGCTGAGCGCGTAGTTGCCGTGCTGCGTAGTTCACTATGGATCCGATTCTCGTGTCGATCCGCTGCGTCTCCCCTAGCCGGATCCAGCGCATCTGAGACATGGATGACTGCCGTCAGCATGGGATTACTCAAGGTCTCCATGATAGCCACGAGCCAGCGCCAGTGGCGCCCGCAGGGCTCAGGCGGGTTACCCGATGAGCCGATAATCCCGCGCCGATTGAATTCCGTTCTTGAAGAACGTGCGGCTGAACCAGCCGACGTCGAACTCATAGGTCGCCCCGGGTATGGAGCTGGCTGCGATCTCGTCCTGGTTAGCGCTGGTCACGCCCCAGTGAATCGCCAGCGGACCGCAGTCCTGTGTCTTCACCAGAACGGACACGGTCGTCACTGACCCTCTCGATCCGCTTGAGGTCGAGGAACAGCACAACGGACAATCGGCTCACTGTGGTCGGTTTCTTGGGCGGCGGAGGCGTCCACGGAGTGGGGGCGGAACCGGGCGGAGCCCGAGTTTGCGTAGACGGGCATTAAGCATCTGCGTGTGCTCCACACGCGACCGGCGAGCGTCATCGGCCCTGCACTGCGCCGTCGTCCAACCGGCCTCCCGGTGTGCTGCCCACCGCCGACGGGCAGGCATCGAGCGGATGAAGAGGGTAAGAGCCACGGCGAAGGCAATAACCTGGCCCAGGGCTCCGAACATGAAGCCGGTGACGGCCATGACGACGACCATGGCCTGATCGGTATGCGGGTTGCCGGCGCCTCCCGCAATCCCCCAGTACGTTCCTCAGCCACCGATCAGAACGACAAAAAGCAGAGAACACCGCCACAGGGAGGACCAAAACAGCCAGTGGGACGGAGGCCCGCCGGCCACGACCGGAAGGGTACTTCCCGGCACGGTCCCCGCAGCGGCCCCGCCAGTCTCGGAATCTTGGTGCTGCTGACCCTCCCCTGTGGGCTGGGGGGTCGAGTCGCGGGTCATAGCTTCGCCTCGGCGACGGCGGGAGGAACGACGCTCCGGATGTCACGGCTCATCAACAGCTCTTTCTAAGCTTTGCGCCGAGATGTCGGAATGGCAGGCGCCGTCTCCGGGAGGCAGAATCTCAGCCCGCCGCCCCAAAATCCGTCGTTGATGCAGTAGAGCGGCACCTCCTCGTCACCGACGTGGAGGGTGGGGTTCCTTATTCCGTATTTTGAGAGGTTGAAAGTCAACTCGACGCTCCTATCGGGTGAGGTGCAGCTGTAAGCAACGTTCCATGGGCTCGTGTCTTCACACCGATTGAGTTCCCTCGTCGTGCCGGCCCCGTCCACGTACTCCCAGGTCCTGTCCCGATACCCGCCGACCTGAATGGCGGAGTTCGGAGTGGAGATGGCGTCGGCACGGGTGAATGGCCGCTCATCGCGGCCCGTCAGCGTGAGCAGGGCCAGCAGGGCGAGACCGATTGTTTTCCGGCACCATGCATTCTCAGTCGGACCACCCCCAATCCCACGCACGCCGTGTGGCTAGAGCAGCCCCGATGCTAGCTTGCCGTCCTCCCTGAAAGATTCAACGGTCCTTGGCTTGCTTCTCACGGGCGGCGGCTACAGCTGGTCTTGAGCGCCTTTATGTTTGCTGCTGCTGCTGCTTCGGCCGGCGTTTCCGTCGCCGGCGCCGCCGTCCCTGGCCGTTGAAGGGCGGCCGGGGCGCGCCGAACTGGGGGCCGCACCAGTACCGTCCGCCCAGCAAAATCCCGGCGAGGGCGCCATAAGCCGACGCATGCGGAATGGCCATCTGGTCGGTGGCACCACCCACGAACGCCAAGGCAACCCACACAACGGGTAGGCCAAGGCAAAGGAGGCCGTTTCTAATTTGCAGCGGCAGCGGGAAGCGGAACAATGCCCATCCTGCGATGACAGCGACAACAAGAACTGCAACAGCAGGCGCTGTCGGTGACAGGAGAACCAGTTGGGCTGTCCCGATGCCGAACAGCACCAGCGCGCAGGCTGCATTGATCAGTGCCAGGCGCCACCCGCCGGAGAACTTGCCGTCGGCGTCAGGCCGGCGCGGGCGGGTTTGCGTGCGCTCTCGCCCGGCACCCGGTCCCGACCAGATGTATCCGCCGGCGATCGAGCCGACCATGAACCCTATGAACCACGGCCCCGCCGCGGGGATGTCCAGGGCGCCATCGACGTCGAGCGAGATCAACATCCAGTAGTTCAGGAGGAACGACCAGAGCATCACCGTGAACGCCCGGAATGATCGTGAGACGACGCGAACCACGAGAAATGCGTAGACCGCCCCTACCGAAAGGAACACTGATGCCTCAAGGAGACGGTCGCCGGCAAACCACACGAACACCGCCAGCATCAGAGCAATCATCCCGGCGTACAGGATGCGCACGTCCCACTGGTCAGTTTTCTTCAGCACAGCAGTACCCCCATGTACACAAGGCTAGGGCAGGGCAAGCCGCATCCACGGCAGCCAAGATCACCTCCCCGCGGTCGCGGTTTGCGCTGGCGCGGGCGAAAGGCGAGCTCAGCACCGCTGCTCCTGTCCTGGAGGTACAGCAAAGCCCCACCGCGGAAGAACCGGGGCGGGGCCGAAATGCTGCCGGGATGGAACTAGACGTTGAACCTGAATTCCACGACGTCGCCGTCCTGCATGACATATTCCTTGCCCTCGATGCGGGCCTTGCCCTTGGCGCGGGCTTCCACCACGGAACCGGCGTCGATCAGGTCCTGGAACGCGAAGACCTCAGCCTTGATGAAGCCCTTCTGGAAGTCGGTGTGGATGACACCAGCGGCCTGCGGGGCGGTCCAGCCCTTGTGGATGGTCCAGGCCCGCGTTTCCTTGGGGCCGGCGGTGAGGTAGGTCTGCAGGCCCAGAGTGTCGAAGCCGATGCGGGCGAGCTGGTTGAGCCCGCTCTCCTCCTGGCCGGTGGAGGCCAGCATCTCGGCGGCATCCTCTTCGTCGAGTTCGGCGAGCTCGGATTCGAGCTTGGCGTCGAGGAACACGGCATTGGCCGGAGCGACGAGGGCGGCCAGCGTGGCCAGCTTCTCGGCATCCTGTAACACGGCCTCGTCGACGTTGAAGACGTAGATGAACGGCTTGGTGGTGAGCAGGCCGAGTTCGCGGATGGGCTCAACGTCGATCTTCGACGCCGACAGCGGCTTGCCGGTGTCGAGGAAGGTCTGCGCTTCGAGCGCGGTCTTGAGAACGCTGGGGTCGAGCTTGCGACCCTTGGTCTCCTTCTCGTACCGGACGATCGCCTTTTCGAGGGTCTGCAGGTCGGCGAGAACGAGCTCGGTGTTGATGGTCTCCATGTCACCGGCCGGGTTGACCGCACCGTCGACGTGCACCACGTCGGGGTCGGCGAAACCACGGATGACCTGCGCGATGGCGTCGGCCTCGCGGATGTTGGCGAGGAACTTGTTGCCCAGCCCCTCACCCTCGCTGGCGCCGCGCACGATGCCGGCGATGTCGACGAAAGACACCGGGGCCGGCAGCAGACGCTCGCTGCCGAACACCTTGGCGAGCTTCGCCAGGCGGTGGTCAGGCAGGTTGACGATGCCAACGTTGGGCTCGATGGTGGCGAATGGGTAGTTCGCCGCGAGCACGTTGTTCTTGGTCAACGCGTTGAAGAGGGTGGACTTGCCGACATTGGGCAGTCCGACGATTGCAATAGTAAGAGCCACGAGAGTCCATGGTACCGGCTCAGCCCGTTCGGACGCGCCCCTTCACGCCAGGCCCGGCCGGCGGATGCCCGCGGCGCGGCAGCGTCGGTGGCGCGTGAGACCATGAGGCGTGCCCGTCAATTTCACCGCCATCGATTTCGAAACCGCCAACTCCTCGGCCGCCTCGGCCTGCTCGGTGGGGTTGGTGAAGGTGCGCGACGGCGTCGTCGTCGACAAGATCGGCTGGTTCATCAAGCCGCCGCTGGGCCATGACCTGTTCCAGGAGTGGAACATCAAGATCCATGGCATCCGCCCCGAGCACGTGGCCGCGGCGCTCAGCTGGTCGCAGCAGCTGCCCGACCTCGTCGACTTCGCCGATGGCGACGTGCTCGTGGCACACAACGCCGGCTTCGACCTGGGTGTCATCAAGACCGCATCCGCGATCACGGGCATGACGGTGCCCGATTTCCGCTACGTCTGCAGTCTGCAGGTGGCCCGCAAGACCTATCACCTCGACTCCTACCGGCTGCCGGTCGCGGCGATGGCCGCCGGCTTCGAGGACTTCTCGCACCACAACGCCCTCGCCGACTCCGAGGCCTGCGCCGCGATCATGATCCACGCCGCCGACCGGCACGGCGCCGACACCATCGAAGACCTGGCCCGCATCTGCGGCGTCAACGTCGGCGTGATCGGCCCGGTCGCCACCCTGGAACACCGCGCCACGCACGGCCCGATGGCCTTGAACTAGCCGGCACCGACTGCCCTGGGCAGCTCCGGCCGCACGACGCGCGTCCCGGCTCCCGGCGGTGTCGGTGGCCGCTGTCAGACTGGCCGGATGGATCTCCTCGCGCTTCTCCTCGGCCTGCTTCTCGGTGTGCTGCTCGGTGCCCTCGTGAGCGCCGTGTTCCTCCAGCGTCGCCGGTCGCCCGGCCCTGCAGTCGATGATCCGGCCGTGCTCGAGGCCCGGCATCAGGTGGTGCTCGCCGACACCCGCGCCAGGGAGGCCGGTGTGCAGTCGCTGCTGCGGGAGGAGCTCGCCTCGATGCAGGCCACCGCCGACGGCCTGCGCGACCAGATCGCCGACCAGCGACGGCAGTACCGCGAGATCGTTGACCGGCAGCGCGACGACCAGGCTGCACGCACCGAACGGGACCGACAGGAGAGCCAGGTGTTGCAGGCCCTGGCCCCCGTGAAAGACAGCCTGGCGAACATGCAGCAGAAGGTAGCCGAGCTCGAGCAGCAGCGCAGTCTGCAGCACGGCGAGCTCACCGAACAGCTGCGCTCGGCCACCGAGTCCGAGGAGCGCCTGCGCAGCACCGCCGAATCCCTTGCCTCGGCCCTGCGCGCCAACAACACCCGTGGTGTCTGGGGCGAGACCCAACTGCGCAGCGTGGTCGAGGCCGCCGGGCTCATCGAACGGGTCGACTTCGACGTGCAGTCCAGCATCACGTCGGATGCCGGCGCCGGCCGGCCCGACATGGTCGTGCACCTGCCCGGCGGCAAGAACATCGCCGTGGACGCCAAGGTGCCCTTCACCGCGTTTCTCGCGGCCAGCCAGATTCCGGCGACGGCGACCGGTGCGGATGGCGCCCAACGCGCCGTGTTCATGAAGGCGCACGTGAAGGCCGTGCGCGACCACGTCACCGCGCTGGGCAGCAAGGCATACTGGCAGGGCCTGGCGGCCTCCCCCGAGCTCGTGATCGCGTTCATCCCCAGCGAATCGCTGGTGTCGTCGGCGCTGGAGGCCGACCCGTCGCTTATGGAGTTCGCGTTCAGCAAGCGCGTCGCACTGGCCTCCCCCGTCACCCTGTGGTCGGTGCTGAAGACCGTGGCGTTCAGCTGGCAGCAGGATGTGCTCACCCACGATGCCCAGGTGCTCTTCGACCTCAGCCGTGAGCTGTATTCCCGGCTGGCCACCACCGCCACCCACATCGAGAAGCTCGGCAGGGCGATCGAGCGCACCGTGAAGGACTATAACGGCTTCGTCGGCTCCATGGAGCGCCAGGTGCTGCCCACCGCCCGCAAGCTCAACGCCCTCGACGAGTCGAAGGTGCTGGCCCCGCTGGTGGGCATCGAAGAGACCCCCCGCGAGCTGGTGGCCTACGAGTTCGTGGCCGCGCTCGAGACCGATGCCCTGGAAGCGATCCCCACCCGCGACTGACCCCGCAGACACGTTGCCAGTTGAGGCCCCTTCAAGAACTCTGAAGGGGCACCAACTGCCATCTCGCCGGCATCCTCGCACCTGAGTTGCCAGTTCAGGCCCCCTCGGGCACCCGGAATGGGCGTGAAATGGCAACTCACCGGGCCGCCCGCCCGCCGAGATGCCGCAATGGGCCCCTTCAGCGTGCGCGAAGGGCACATTTGCGGCTCGTCGGCGGGGGTGTCGCTTCGAAAGGCGTGCACGGATGGCGCCGACGGCACCGCTACGGGATGGCGCGGGCGGTGCGCTCGAGGTCGGACACCGGCTGTTCGCGCTGGGTGGCGATCGCCGCGCCGGCCGCGGCGCAGACTACGACGATGGCGACCTGCTGCTGCAGAAGCAGGGTCTCTCCGAGCACCAGCACGCCGAAGACCGCCGCGACGACCGGACCGAAGCTCGTGATGATCGCGTAGAGCCGCGGGGTGATCCGACGCAGGATGAAGGTGTCGAGCGTGTACGGGAACGCCGAGGACAGCACGCCCACGGCGACGAGAAGGCCGATCACGCCCCAGTTCAGCTTCGAGTAATCCACGGTGACCAGCGCCAGCGGAACGAGCAGCACCAGGCTGACCAGGCTGGCGATGGTGATGCCCTCCAGGCCAGGCAGCTGGGTGGCCACCCGGCGGGTGAGCAGGATGTAGGCGGCCCAGGCGGCCGCGGCGGTGAGCGCCAAGGCGATGCCGAACGGGTCGAGTGTGCCATCCGACCAGGTGAGCAGGAACACCCCGCCGGCGGCAGCGGCCGCGCAGACGAAGTCGAGTGCTCGGCGGGACGCGGCCAGCGCCACGGCGAACGGGCCGAGGAACTCGATGGTCGCGGCCACGCCCAGACCGAGCCGGTCGACCGACTCGTAGAAGGTGAGGTTCATCACCGCGAGCACAACGCCCAGCATCAGTGCCGGCCACAGCCTTGCCCAGGTGAAGGTGACGAACTTGGGCCGGTAGAACGGCAGCACGGTGATCGCCATCACGAGCTGGCGCACCGCCACGACGACGGGCGAGCCGACCACGGGGATGAGTAGCCCAGCCAACGACGAGCCGTAGTTGATCGTCACCTCGGTGACGAGTTGGGCTCCGGCGCCGGTGAGGCGGTCACGCTTGGCTGTCACTATTCTCCCCCGCCGACCGGATGCGGCACTCCGACGACACTACCGGCCAGCCACCGCAGGCTGGCCGCGCGGTTCGGCAGGTCAGCTGCGCCGGTAGCCCAACCGACCAACGGCGGCCGGGTCGTCCTCGATCTCGGCGACCCCGTCGAAGACCGCATCGGCCGGGTAGACCAGTAGCGGCACGCCCGCCACCACCTGGATGGTGACGTCAACCGTCTGACCGGGGTCGGTGATGTAGCAGCGCATCTCGAAGAACTCCCCCAACGGCTTGCCCGAGGTCACGGCGTCGTTGAGGTAGCTCACGAGGGCGTCAGCAAAGCGGTCCGAGACGGTGAAGCTTCTGCCGTAGTAGTCAATGCGTTTCATGTCTGGAACTCTACCGAGCCTCGCTGCATCCGGGCAGATGCCACCTTCGGAGTCGTCAGTGGAACACCGACCGGGCCACCGCCGTGACCTCCACGGGCAGGCCATCGGGCACGAACAGGGTGAACACGGGCGGACGCCACCAGGCCTGCAGGGTGATCGTGGCGCTCTGGCCGTCCGCCGTGTCGGCGCGGGCCAGCACCAAGTTGTCGATCCCCGGCTGCTCCGCGGCGGCCAGGTACGCCGTCGCCGCGGCCCGGATCTCGCCGGTCGTCAGGGCCGCATGCAGTTCACCGGCCTCTATCGCGACCGAGTCGAGGGTGAACGATTCCGCCGCGGCGAGCGCCGCCCCATCCGCCAGCGTGAACAGCTTTTTGCGCTCGAGGTAGAGGCTCGTAGCGGCGACCACGATCAGCACCACCAGCAGCGCCAGAAAGCCGTAAAAGATGGTGATCAGCAGGGTTGAACCGTCCTCGCCCCGGGTGCTGCGGCCGATGCCGACGCCGGCCCTGTGCGCCATCGCGGTCACCCCTCGTGCCAGAATCTGGACACCGTCTGGGTGGCCGACGATTGCAGCGGGATGCTGCCGCCGTGCGACTGGGTGATGACGGCGGGCACAAAGGGCAGATCGACGACCACCCGCACCGTCACCGTCACCACGCTGCGACGTGACAGACACACGGCGGACCCCGGGCAGGTGATGCTCACCTCGGCGGCGGCCGCGTCGATGCCGTAGTCGGCCAGCCCCACCAACACGGCACGCTCGGCGCGGGCCTCAGCGGCGCCGGCAGTGGGCGCCTGAACGTACACCCGGGCCGCCTGCCGGGCCGCACCCTCCACCGCGAACGCACCGCCCTGCACCACGGACATCGTCAGGACCAGGTAGACCAGCGGCACCAGCAAAATCAGCCCGGCGGTGATGAACTCGAGCGAGGCTGACCCGCGCTCGCCGGTCGGTAGCCACCATCGGTCACTCGGTTTCCAACCCCTCCACGGCCGCATGTCCCCTCACCTCCAGGCCACGGTCCACACCCAACAGACCGAACATCGGCAGCGGGGCCACCACCCGCACCTGCACGCCGGTCTGCCCGGCGACATCGGCGTACCTGGCCGTGACATCGGCGGCGTAGACCGGTCCGAGCGCCGCCGTGATCAGGTCGCGGCTGCGTTCGGCGCCCTGCTCGAGGCCGCTGTCGGCCAGCGCGGCGTATCGGGCGCCTTCCGCTGCCGCATCCAGCACGGTGTTGCGGATGTGCAGGGCGAGCGCGAGCTGCAGGACCGCCAACGTGAGAGCGGTGAGCAGCGCCGAAACCATGACGAATTCCGCCACCGCCGTGCCACGCTCGGCGTCGCCTTGCGCACACCGCCACCTGCGGATCATGTCGGTATCAGGGCATCCGCTAGATGCCGCTGACCCGCTCGATGGCCTGCTCGAAGATGCCGCTGAGCGCGGGTCCGGCCAGACCCCAGATGATCATGACCAGCCCGGCTGTCATCAGGGTGATCAACACCCAGCCCGGTACGTCACCCCTCTCGTCGTGCAGACCAATGCGGATACGGTTCTGAAACTGGGTGGTGAGGCTCACGGTGTCCTGCTTTCTCTCGGTGGTGCACGGATGGAGCGGGGCGGTGCAGCTGGAACGGTGTCGGTCGGGGACGTCTAAAAACCGGCCTGCAGCACGAACAAGCCGGGAAAAATCGCAAAAAGTATGGTCATCGGCAGGATCAGGAACACCAGCGGCACCATCATCGCCACCTCTTTTTTGCCCGCCGCCTCGAGCAGATGCCGTTTGGATTCCTCCCGGCCGTCCTGGGCCTGGGCCCGCAGCACGTCGGCGAGCGGAGAGCCGCGGTCGATCGCCCCGACGACCTGGTCCACGAACCGGGTCAGTGACATGAGACGCATCCGGGTGGACAGCTCGGTCAGCGCCGTGCTGAGCGACACTCCGGCGTGAACGTCACCGATCACCCCGGCGAATTCGCGGGACAACTCCCCCGAGGTACTGCGGGAGACGCGGCGCAATGCATCGAGGATGCCCTCACCGGCCGCGAGGGACAGGGTGAGGAACTCCAGGATGGTGGGCAGCTCGCTGTCGATCCGGGCCAGGCGTGCCGTCGCCGCCCGTTTCAACAGGGTGTCCCGCAGCAGCACCCCCGCTCCGGCCGCGACGACGGGCGCCGCGACCTGCACGATCAGCGGCCAGCTACGGCCCGACGGCGTGCCGAGGGCGAACAGCAGCGCGCCGGCGGCGCCGATCAGCGCCCACGCCAGTTGCTCGGACCGGAAGGCGTCGACAGTTCGGGAGGAGCCCGATTGCGCAAGACGACGCTCGATGATGTCGGCGCCGCCGAGCGCATTGGCAAGGGCCTGCGCGAGGGTCTCGAACACCGGCGAGAACAGGGTGCCCAGCACCGGGATCGGGTCGACGGAGCGGCGGCCCACGAAGACCCGGGCCTCGGCCGACACGTCGAGCAGGTAGGGCGCCAACCGGTTCGCGAGCCGGGGCCGGCTCAGCCGCGGGGTGAGGCTCACCAGCGACCAGAGTCCGATGCCGAGCACCGACCCGAAGAAGGAACCCCAGGCGAGCGCCGTCACTGGAACCACCGGCGTTCCTCGGGCAGCCGCCCCACGATGAGCATCACCCGGTAGGCCAGCACCGATACGGTGAGACCGCCCAGGATGACGACGGTTCCGGCCGGGGTGTTGAAGGCCTGGGCCGCCTCCGGACGGCTGCTGATCAGCACCAGAACGATCCACGGTGCGGCCACGCCCAGCCGGGCGGCGTTCACCACCCAGGACTGTTTGGCCTCGACCTCGGCGCGCACCGCGGCATCCTGCCGCAACCAGCTCGACAGGCTGCGAAGCACCACGGTGAGGTCGCTGCCGCCCACGTCCCGTGCCATCCGCAACGTCTCGATCAAGCGGTCGGCGAACGGGTCGGCGAGGGAGGCTTTGAGCGTGTCAGCGCTGTAGCCGAAGTTGCCGGTGGCCCGGTACTCCCGCTCGAACTCGGCGAACGCCGTGCGGGTGACCACCGGCCCGGCCTGCGCCAGGCTGCTCACGGCATCGGGCAGGGCCAGCCCCGACCGCACGGCGGAGACCAGGTGGTCGACCACATCGGGCCAGACCGTGCGATTCAACCGCCGCCTGGCCCTGGCCCGCCACAGCACGATGAGGGAGGGCAACACCAGCCAGACCACACCGACGACCAGGGTGAGCGCTCGCACACCAAGCACCGCCTCGGCGAGCGCGGCGGAAGCCAACGCGAGCACCGCAGACAGCGCGGCGAACACCGGCACCGGCACCGACCCGAAGCCGGCCTGCGCGAGCCGGGCCCGCCAGCCCGACACCAGCCGGCCGCTGCGGGAGGCACCATCGGTGGCCGGCCAGAGCAGCGGTGAGCTCAGCAGAAGCAGCCCGGCACCGAGCAGGCTGCCCAGAACCAGGGTCATGCCGCTCCCCTCCGCAGCACCTCGGCCGGGTCGAGACCTGCGGCCCGGAACTTGGCGAGCTTGGTGGGGAATCCGCCGGTGTGTTCCAGCACCCCGTTCTTCATGAGGAACAGCGGGCTGGCTTCGATGGTGGAGCCGGTCAGCTGACCGCTCGGTGCGATGATCTCGGTTACCCGGCGGCGCCCGTGCCGGTCCATCTCACAGTGCAGCACGATGTCGATACAGCCTGCCACGGTGGGCAGCACAAACGAGGAGTCGATGTTGCGCCCGGCCAGCAACGGCAGGGTCGACAGCTTCGCGAGGGCGTCCCTGGCGCTGTTGGCGTGGATCGAGCACATGCCGGGTAGCCCGCTGTTCAGCGCGATGAGCAGGTCCAGGCTCTCCGCCTCACGCACCTCACCCACAACGAGCCTGTCCGGCCGCATCCGCAGTGATTCCTTGATCAGCCGGCGCAGGGTGATCTCGCCCGCACCCTCCAGACTGGGCTGCCGGCACTGCATGGCCACGACATCACGCGCGCCGACGCTCAGTTCAAAGGTCTCCTCCACCGTGATGATGCGTTCGGTGCGACGCGTGGCCGACAGAAGCGCGTTGAGCATGGTGGTCTTTCCGGTCTGGGTGGCCCCGGAGACGAGGATGTTCTGCCCGCCACGCACGCACACCCGCATGAACTCCGCGGCCGGCTGGGTGAGCGCGCCCAGCGCCACGAGCTGGGTGAGGTCCCGGATGCGCCGGGTGAACTTGCGGATGTTGACCGACCAGTATCGCTGGGTGATGTCAGGGATCACCACGTGCAGTCTGGAGCCGTCGGGCAAGGACGCATCCACGAACGGTGAGGACAGGTCGACCCGCCGGCCGGACGCCTGCAACATCCGCTCAACCAGGTCGCGCACCTCCCGCTCGGTGAGCACCATCGGGGTCAGCTCTGGCACACCGTCACGGGCGACGAAAACCCGGCTGGGCGAGTTGATCCAGATCTCCTCGATGTCGGGGTCGTCGAGGAACGGTTGCAGGGCACCGAACCCGGTGAGCGCGGCGACCACCTCTCTGCTGGCCTGGAACTCATCGGTGAGCAACGGCAGTGATCCGCCGAGGGCCCGTTCGCTGTACCGGCGCACCTCGTCGCGCACGTATTGGTCGGCGAGGGCGTCGTCGGCGGCCAGGTCGACGCCGTCGCGGCGCACGCGCAGCCGCACCTGCTCGGTGATGATGCGCACGGCCTCGGTCATGAAGGAATCCTGCTGCACAACCGGGCACGCGCGTGCGAGTTATCCACAGCCTGACCGGACGGGTGACCGTTCCACCACTCCGGCGGAGAACCAGGGCACTCTAGACTGGAGCCTCACTCGCGGGAGTGGTGAAATTGGTATACACGCAGGTTTTAGGTACCTGTGCTTTCGAGCGTGAGGGTTCAAGTCCCTTCTCCCGCACCGACGGGCTCCGGCTGTCGGCACTCAGATGCCGTCCGGCTCCGCTGTAACCGAGAATTCTCTTCGATGCTGGCCACCCTGAATACGCTGTGGTTAGGATTGCCTTACTCGTCTCCCAGCAGATCGGTTCTCATGACCGCGACCCCCAGCTCTCCACAGCGCCCCCAGGACCAGCAACAGAATCTGGCCGACTACCTTCGCGCCAGCTCGAGCACTCAGCACCGCGATACCGAAACGCGGTCCTTCATCACCGAACTGATGAGCGGTGCGCTCTCGCTCGCGGACTACACCCGGTACCTCGGGCAGTACGCCTGGGTCTATGAGGCTCTCGAGCAGCTCGTCGACCGGGTATCCCAGGTCGACCGCATAGACGTCTTCGACCCCGCCCTCGACCGGCTGCCCGCCATCGAAAGCGACCTCGCCGCGCTGGGCGTCGACGACTGGCGCCGCGAGCATCCGCCGCTACCGGCGACGACCGAGTACATCGCCCACTTGCAGTCCCTCACCAGTGCCGACAGGGTGCGCTGCCTGGCCCACCATTACACCCGCTACCTCGGTGACCTGTCGGGCGGCCAGGCCATCGCGGCTCTCGTGGCCCGGTACTACGGTGCCGCGCCCGAACAGCTGGGCTTCTACAGGTTCGATGCGATCAACAACATCGTGCAATACAAGCGTGCCTACCGCGATCGGCTGAATGCCATGTCGCTTGCACCGGCCGAGGTGAACGCCCTCGTCGCGGAGGTCGATGCCGCGTTCACCTACAACGGCGCCGTTTTCGACGGGTTGGCGCGCTAGCCGATGGTCCGCGCCGCGGCCCTGGACGGCCAGCTCAGCGACTTCCTCTCCAGCGCGGGAGTCGTGGTGTTCTACCTGCTCGTCTGGGCCCTCGTGTTCGCCGGCACTGCCCTGTTCCTGGGGGTGTTCATCCCGTTCGTCACCGGTGACTCGCTCCTGTTCGGCGCCGGCCTGGTGGCAGCGTCCACGACCAACCTGAACATCGTGGTGCTCGCCGTCGGCGTCGGGATCGCCGCGTTCCTCGGCGACCAGGTGGGCTTCTTGCTCGGTCGCCGATACGGTCGCGGCTACCTCGACAAACGCGGTGGCCGGCGCACCCAATTGGCAATTGTGAAGACCGAGTCCTTCTACCTCAAGTACGGCTGGTGGGCGGTGGTCGTGGCGCGTTTCATGCCGTGGGCACGGGTTTTCGTACCCGTCGTTGCCGGAGTCGGCCGCATGAACTACTACAAATTCCTCTCCAGCAACATCGTCGGAGCCCTGGCTTGGGGTGTGGGCATCACCCTGACGGGCTACTACGCCGCAGCGATCCCCGGAGTGAAGAGCGCGGCCTACATCATCGCGGGTTTCTTCATCACGGCGTCGATAGTTTTCGGCCTGCGCACCTGGTTCGCCGATCGTGCCCAGATGCGCCTCGACGCCCGCACGAGCACCGGATCTCACAACACATTGGGGGGTTAGCCCACCCCTTCATCAGGCCTTCAGATGCCAGAACGCGCTAACCTGTAGCGACGCAAGCGATCACCGCCGACTGGCCGATCTAGCCGCCGACGACTGGAGTTTTCTTCGTGATTAACACAGCACTCATCCCCTGGCTCGACCCCGAGATCCTCATCAACGGATTCGGACCCTGGGCGCTGCTTGGTGTGTGCGCGATCGTCTTCGCCGAGACCGGCCTGCTGATCGGGTTCCTGCTCCCCGGTGACACTCTGCTCGTCATCACCGGCCTGTTCGTCTTCTTCGACATCATCACCATCGACATCTGGTGGGTGGCCCTGGCCATCGGTGCTGCCGCCTTCGTCGGCGGCGAGGTGGGCTACCTGATCGGCCACAGGCTCGGCCCGCGGGTGTTCGAGCGCAAGGAATCGGGCCTGTTCAGCGTCAAGAACGTGCAACGCACGAACGCCTTCTTTGTGCGCTTCGGCGGATTCGCCGTGATCGCCGCCCGCTTCGTGCCGATCGTGCGCACCTTCGCCCCGGTCGCCGCGGGCGTCGGACACATGGACTACCGCAAGTACAGCCTGTACAACTTCATCGGCGCCATGATCTGGGGCGCCGGCCTCACCTTCTTCGGCTACTTCCTGGGCTACATCCCGCCGCTGGCCGACTTCGTGCGCAACTACATCGACCTGATCCTGCTGGGCGCCGTTGTGCTCACCCTGCTCCCCACGATCTACCACTACGTGCAGTCCACCGTGAAAGCCCGCCGCGAGGCCCGGTCCGGCGTGACCGTTGACCCGAAGAACCTGGTGCTCGATCCCGAGACCTTCAAGACCGACAACGACGGCAAGCACGAGGCCTGACCCCTCCTCAGCGCGTGACGCTCAGAACGTCAGCGGTGCGAGTGGTGCTCGTGTTCGGCATCCGCCGCATGATCGGCCGGCTCGAGCTGAAACGTGGAGTGCTCGACGTCGAAGTGGTCGGACAGGCATCCGGACAGCTCGCGAAGCAGCGCGCCCGACCGTCCGGCCGCGAGCAGCTCGGGTTCGACGACGATGTGGGCGCTGAACACGTGTGACCCCGACGTGATCGCCCACACGTGCACGTCGTGCACGGCCACGACGCCGGCGGTGCCCTCGAGGTGCTCCCGGATCGCCCGCACATCGGTATCCGCCGGCACCGACTCGCTGAACACCCGCACCACGTCGCGCAGCAGACCGAAGGCCCGCGGAATGATCATCGTGGCGATCACCAGTGATGCGATGGCGTCCGCCTGCGCGAAACCGGTCAGTAGGATGACGACGGCCGCCGCGATCACGGCTACCGATCCCAGCGCATCGCCGAGCACCTCGAGGTAGGCGCCGCGCATGTTGATCGACCCGGCCGCGGCCGGACGCAACAGCAGGATCCCGACGATGTTGGCCAGCAGGCCGACCACGGCCACCACGAGCATCGGGCCGGCCAGAACCTCGGCGGTGGCGCCGGAGGTCAGCCGGTTGATGGCACCGACGACCACGAAGCCCGCCACCACGATCAGGATCAGGCCGTTGAGCAGCGCACCGAACACCTCGGCCCGCTGGTAGCCGAAGGTCTGCCGATCGGTGGCGGGGCGGGCCGCGACGACGGTAGCGGTGAGAGCGATGATCAGACCGGCCAGGTCGGAGAACATGTGGCCGGCATCGGCGAGCAACGCCAGCGAGCCGGTGAACCAGGCACCGACGATTTCGACGACGAGGACCGCAGCGACCAGGCCGATCACGATCGACAGGCGTGAACGATTGCTCGTCGAAGCGGATGCGTGATCGTGGCCCATGCGTCAACGCTACGAGCCCGCCCGGGCGAAAGCCAGCCCAGCGGCTAGTTGGGAATGAGTGCCGTTCTCAGCTGGCTAGAAGCTCGGTGAGTACCGGCCCGAGGGCTGCAAAGGCGACTGCCCGGTGGCTCTCGGCGTTCTTCACGTCGGCGGGCAGTTCGGCGGCCGATACGTCCTGTCCGTCCGGCTGGAAGATCGGGTCGTAGCCGAAGCCGCCGGCACCGGCCGGCTCCCGCAAGATACGACCCGGCCACTCCCCCGAGACAGCCCGTTCTACGCCGTTCGGCAGCGCCAGCGCAGCCACGCAGGTGAAGTGACCGGCCCGGTGTTCGTCGGTCATGTCGCTGAGCTGCCAGAGCAGCAGACGCAGATTCTCCTCGGAGTCCCGCGCCGGCCCGCCCCAGCGGGCAGAGAAGATGCCGGGTGCGCCGCCCAGCACATCGACGCAGATGCCGGAGTCATCCGCGATCGCGGGCAGGCCGGTGTGCGCGGCGGCGGCACGCGCCTTGATCAGCGCGTTCTCGGTGAACGTCGCGCCGTTCTCGACAGGCTCCGGCCCGTCGTAGGCCAGCACCTCCAGGTCCGGCAGCATGGGCGCGAGGATGCGGCGCAGCTCCTCGACCTTGTGGGCGTTGTGGGTGGCGAGAACGACGCGCATGTCAGCGGCCCAGTGTGGTCTTCTGCAGCTCGGTGAGCGTGATCGCCCCGCCGAGGGCCAGGTCGAGCAGGGAGTCGAGCTCGCTGCGGTCGAAGGGGGCGCCCTCGGCCGTGCCCTGCACCTCGATGAACTTGCCGCGACCGGTGACGACGACGTTCATGTCGGTCTCGGCGCGCACGTCCTCGGTGTAGGCGAGGTCGAGCATCGGCACGCCGGCGATGATGCCCACCGAGACGGCCGCGACACTGTCGGTGAGCGGCTGGGCCTTCTGGGCGATGAACTTCTTCTCACGGCCCCATTCGAGGGCGTCGGCCAGCGCCACGTAGGCGCCGGTGATGGCGGCGGTGCGGGTGCCGCCGTCGGCCTGCAGCACGTCACAGTCGATCACGATGGTGTTCTCGCCGAGCGCCTTCATGTCGACGACGGCGCGCAGGCTCCGACCGATCAGCCGGCTGATCTCGTGGGTGCGGCCACCGATACGGCCCTTGACCGACTCGCGGTCCATGCGGGAGTTCGTCGAGCGCGGCAGCATCGAGTATTCGGCGGTGACCCAGCCCTTGCCCTTGCCGGCCATCCAACGCGGCACGCCGTTGGTGAACGACGCGGTGGCGAGCACCTTGGTTCGGCCGAAGGAGATCAGCGCGGATCCCTCGGCCTGGTCGCTCCAGCCGCGCTCGATGGTGACGGGGCGCAGCTGGTCGTTGGTGCGGCCATCGGCGCGCAGGATGTCGGTCACGGGTTCTCCTTGGAATGACGGGGGGTGAAGAGGCGGGATGGAGCGGTCGAGGCGGCCAGTCTGGTCACCTCGCTGAGACTGATGGTGCCGGTCGCGACGAGGTCCACGTGGGAGATCTCCGGGCCGAGTAGGCGGTGGGCGAGGCGGAGGAAGTCGTCGGCGCTATCGCCGGTGGCCTCGTAGCGGTAGCTGGGCGGGGCGGCATCCACCCGTTCGAGACCTTGGCCCACCAGCACCCTGTAGACATCGTTGGCCGTCTCAGTGTGGCTGGAGACCAGCGTCACCGCGTCACCCATGACGTAGGAGATGACCCCGCGCAGGAACGGGTAGTGGGTGCAGCCGAGCACGAGCGTGTCCACGTCGGCGGCCTTGAGCGGTGCGAGGTATTCCTCGGCGACGCGCAACACTTCCGCGCCGGTGGTGACTCCAGATTCGACGAACTCCACGAAGCGCGGGCAGGCCTGCGAGAACAGCTGGATGTCGGTGGCCGCGGCGAACGCGTCGTTGTAGGCCCGAGAGTTCACGGTGCCCGCCGTACCGACAACGCCGACCCTCTTGTTGCGGGTGGTGCCCACCGCACGGCGCACCGCGGGCTGGATCACCTCGATCACCGGGACGCTGTAACGTTCCCTGGCATCCCTCAACACGGCCGCAGAAGCGGTGTTGCAGGCGATTACCAGCAACTTCACATCTTGGGACACCAGGTCGTCGAGAACCTCGAGTGCGTACTCGCGGACATCGGCGATCTTCTTCGGCCCGTAGGGCGAATGCGCGGTGTCGCCGATATACAGGATCGACTCGTTGGGCAGTTGGTCCTTGATGGCCCGGGCGACGGTAAGCCCGCCGACCCCGGAGTCGAAAATCCCAATCGGTGCATCAGTCACGTCGATCAAGCCTAGCCGGGTTCGGCGTTCGGCCACGCTGGACACCGCTATATGCCCAGAACCGCCCAACGTACGTGGGCCGGAATATAGCCGTAACTACACTCGGCATATGGGCCAGGCCAACCAGGCAGAGCCCGCACCGGAGACGTCCCTCGCGCCGTCTGAGGAGATGATCGTCATGAATGATCGAGTCGTAATCACCGGACTGGGCGCACTGACGCCCCTCGGTAATTCGTGGACCGAAACCTGGGACGGCCTGACCAACGGCCGCAGCGGTGTCGCCCGCATCACGCAGTTCGACGCCACCGACCTGCCCACCCAGATCGCCGGTGAGGTGAAGGACTTCGACCCGGCCACGCGGATGTCGATCAAGCAGGTCAAGCGGGCCTCGCGCGCCTCCCAGCTGGCGATCGCCGCGGCCCGCGAGGCAGTCGCGGACGCCGGCTTCGGGCCGTCAATGGAGGGTATCCACACCGGCGTCATCGTCAATAGCGCCGTGTCCGGCTACGCCGAGATCCAGGATGCCACCGAGCACGTCAACGCCGGCAGCGCCCGCCGCATCTCGCCCCGCTTCGTTCCGCAGTCGCTGATGAACATGGCCGCCTGCGAGATCGCCATCGACCTGGGCGTGCACGGCCCGGTGAACGCCAGCGCCCTGGCCTGCGCGAGCGGTGCCTACGCCCTCCTCGAGGCGCGCACCATGCTCGTCACCGGCGACGCCGACGTCGTGATCGCCGGCGGTGTCGAGGCCGCCATCACCCCGGTGATGTTCGCCGGGCTGAACGCCATGCACGCCGCATCCACCCACAACGACGAACCCACCGAGGCCAGCCGCCCGTTCGACGCCAACCGCAACGGCCTGGTCTTCGGCGAGGGCGCCGTGGTGTTCGTCATGGAGCTGCTCTCCCACGCCCGCGCCCGGGGTGCCCGCGTCTACGCCGAGGTGCTCGGTGGGGCGCTCACCAGCGACGGCTTCAGCATCGTGGCCCCCGACCCGTCGGGCACCTACGCCAGCCAGGCGATCACCCGCGCCCTGGACAAGAGCCGGCTCAACCCGGCCGACATCGACATGATCGTGGCCCACGGCACCTCCACCCAGGCCAACGACAAGGCGGAGACCCTCGCGATCCGCAACTCACTGCGCCACTTCGCCGACAAGATCTCCATCACCGCGCCGAAGTCGATGACCGGGCACATGATCGGCGCTGCCGGAGCCCTGTCCGCCCTGGTCGGCGCCCTGTCGATCAAGAACGGCATTGTGCCGCCCACGATCAACCTGCGCACCCCCGACCCGGACTGCACCCTGGATTACACGCCGCTCACCGCGCGCATCCAGCCGATCAAGCACGCCCTGGTGAACGCGTTCGGCTTCGGCGGGCAGAACTGCATCGTCGCCTTCGGCGCCCTGTAGGCCCCAGCCGGGATCCGCGAGTTGCCGCAGACGGCCCCTTCAGTGCATCTGACGGGGCCGTTTGACGTATCTCGGCGAACGGGCGGCGGGAGGGTGTGCACCGGGCGTCCAGCCCGGGCAGTGCGGTGACGGCTAGGCTTCTCGCGTGACCGAGACTTCTGCCTTTCGAACCGACCGCTACGAACTCACCATGGTGGATGCCGCGATCCAGAGCGGCACCGCGAACCGGGAGTGCATGTTCGAGGCCTTCGCCCGGCGGCTGCCCGCCGGCCGACGGTACGGGATCGTGGCCGGCACCGGCCGCCTGCTCGACCTGATCCGTGATTTCAGGTTCGACGAGGCTGAACTCGACTGGCTGCGCGCCAACAACGTGGTGCGCCCGCCCACCCTCGACTGGCTGGCGGACTACTCCTTCAGCGGCAACATCTGGGGATACCGCGAAGGCGACGCGTACTTCCCGGGCTCGCCACTGATACAGGTCGACGGCACCTTCGCCGAGTGCGTCGTGCTCGAGACCCTGATCCTCAGCGTGCTCAACTACGACAGCGCCGTGGCCAGCGCCGCCGCCCGCATGGTGTCGGTGAGCCTGGGCCGGCCGCTGGCCGAGATGGGATCCCGCCGCACGGGCGAACACTCCGCCGTGGCCGCGGCCCGCGCCGCGTATATCGCCGGGTTCGCCTCCACCAGCAACCTCGAAGCCGGCCGGAGCTGGGGCATCCCCACCATGGGCACCGCCGCGCATTCCTTCACCCTGCTGCACGACACCGAAGAGGACGCCTTTCGGGCCCAGGTGGATGCGTTCGGCGCGTCGACCACGCTGCTGGTCGACACCTACAACATCGAGCGCGGCATCGAACTGGCCGTCTCCGTGGCCGGCACCGGGCTGGGTTCGATCCGCATCGACTCCGGCGACCTTCCCACCGTCGCCGCCGCCGCGCGCGCCCAGCTGGACTCGCTCGGCGCCGTGAACACCCAGATCACCGTCACCAGCGACCTGGACGAGTACTCGATCGCGGCGCTGTCCGCGTCGCCGGTGGATGCGTTCGGGGTGGGTACCTCACTCGTGACAGGGTCCGGCGCACCGGCCGCCGGCATGGTCTACAAGCTGGTGGCGCACAGGAACACCGCAGACGAGTGGGTTTCGGTGGCGAAAACCTCGGCCTCTAAGGCCTCGGTCGGCGGGCGCAAGAGCGCCGTGCGACTGCTTGACGCGACAGGCACGGCGCGCGAAGAGATCGTTATGGTGGCGGCGAACGGCCCGACGGACGCACCGGTTGACGCCCACGAACCCCACGCCGCCGGAGCCACGGAACGGTCGTTGCTGGTGCCGCTCATGGAGGCCGGGGTTGTCGACGAACGCTACGTGGGCTCAGCCGGCACCCGGCTGGCCCGCGAGCAGAACGCCGCAGCCATGCGTGAGCTGCCGATCGATGCGTTCAGGCTCGGCCGCGGCGACGCCGTCATCCCGACGGTGTTCCGCTAGCGGGGTGTCGACAAGCTCGACCAACGAACGGGTTAGTCCTGCTTCATCTTTTCGTAGATTGACTTGCAGGTCGGGCAGACCGGGAACTTCTCCGGGTCGCGGCCCGGCAGCCACTTCTTGCCACACAGCGCCTTGACCGGCTTGCCGGTCATCGCCGACTCGAGGATCTTGTCCTTCGGCACGTAGTGCGAAAAGCGTTCGTGGTCACCGGGCTCGATCTGCTCCTGGTTGAGCAGTTCCTCGAGTTCACGATCGAGGGTGGATGTTCCGCCACCAATATCTGGGCCGCGGCCAGGCTCTGCGATGCTCGCGCGAATGTCGTGTGTCATGGAATCAAGTGTATGCAGCTACGCGCGCAATGCGGAGGAGAGCATTTCGGGACCACGGCGTTCGAAGGTCCGCGAGCCCAGCCAGACCCCGCCGATCAGCATGACGAAGCCGATGCCGAGCCCCCAGTAGAGAGCCGGCAGGTTCCACACCGGATCCACGAAGACACCCAGAACGGCGCACACGATGGCCGGCAGGGCCACCACGATGGACCCGACGAAGGTGAACGACTGGATGATCGCGGCGGCGGTATCCGACGACTGCGGCTGCGCGAACGGGCTGTCCCCTGGCTTGGTCGCCGGGTAGGGGAACCGGGCCGACGTGAAGCTGGAGAAGCCCAGCCCGGCGAGCAGGATGCAGGTGCTCACGCCGAGCAGACCGGGCAGCACCGCCCAGTCCCCGTGCACGCTGACGCTGACGGCCGAGCCCAGCCCGATCAACGGGATGCCCACGAAGAGCGCCGGAACGAGCCGGCCGACGCGGTCGGCCACTCCGCGCGGTCCGGAGACCACGTGCAGCCAGATGGCGGTGTGGTCATACGCGACGTCGTTGTGCAGCGTCCAGCCGAGGAAGACGCACATCAGAGGCACCGGAACGAGGACGAGGTATTCGAAGGGCATCCCCGCAAAGACGAGAGGCAGGATCACCAGGACCGGGACGATGGGGATCATGATCAGCGAGACCCAGTAGCGCGGGTCGCGGCCCCAGTAGGTGATGCTGCGCGCGGCGATCGCACCGATCGGGTTGTGCGGCATCCGGTCGAACCAGCCCAGGCCGACGTAGGCCTTGGCCTGAGCCTCGCGACCCGGCGTGATGAGCATCCGGGCCACCAGACCCTGCCAGGCGAGCCAGAGCAGGTACACGGTCGCGGCGGCGATGAGGAGCTTGAGGAAGGCGATCCCCCAGTCGCCGACAGCGGCGTCTCCCGGCACGGCCCACGCTGCGCCCAGCGGCGTCCAGCCGAGGATGCTCGCGAAACCGCCGAGCACGTCGAGCCCGTATTTGCTCCAGTCCACATTGACCAGCAGGACCACCACGGGGGTGATCATGACGATCAGCAGGATGCCGATGATGCCGGTGAACTCGCGGGCGCGGCGGGTGGACAGCAGGAATGCCGAGATGGACGTGCTCACCCGGGAGGCGAGCATGCAGGTCGCCAGAAGCAGCGCGGCCGCCAGGATGGCGAACAGGGTCTCCCCCACACCCCTGGACCAGGTCACGATGGTGCCCAGCAGCACCAGCGCGAGGGTGGTCGCCGGTACGCCGACGAGTGCGGATACGGCGAGGCCGAACGACAGCTGCTTGTTCGGGATACCCAGGGTGGAGAATTTGCGCGGGTCCATGCTGTCGTCCACGCCGAAGACGAGCGGCACGAGGAAGAAGCCGAGCACCACCAGCGAGCCGGCCACGATGAGGCCCTCCCGAATGGCGCCGACGTCGTCGACGAACCGGAACGTGATGAGCATGGCCACCAGGGCCGCGGCGACGAGCAGCCCGTAGAGCAGGCCGAGCACCACTCCCACGACCTGCCAGGGGCTACGCCGGAACAGATTGGCGAGCAGCCTCAGTTTCAGTCCGAGAAATTGTGCAACCACTCCAGGCCCTCCGCAACCTTTCGTCCGCCGGCGAGGTCGACGAAGCGTTCTTCGAGTGACACGTTGCCGCGCACCTCGTCGATCGTTCCCGCGGCCAGCACCGAACCCTGCACAATGATCGCCACGTGGTCGCAAACCCTCTGGATGAGGTCCATACCGTGGCTGGAGAGAATCACCGTTCCGCCGGCAGCGACGTAGCGCTGCAGAATCTCGGTGACGTTCACGGCCGACACCGGGTCGACCGATTCGAACGGTTCGTCGAGCACCAGCACGCGCGGCGAATGGATCATCGCGCAGGCCAGGGCGATCTTCTTGGTCATGCCCGCCGAGTAGTCGGCGACCAGACGGTTGAGAGCATCCTCAAGGCCGAACGCCGCGGCCAGGTCGGCGGACCGGGCCCGCACAGTTTCGCTCTCGAGGCCCCGCAGCACGCCGGAATAGTAGAGAAGCTGTGCACCGGTGAGCCTGTCGAACAGCCGCAGCCGGTCCGGGAGGACTCCAATGGTGCGCTTGGCGGCGATCGGGTCGGCCCACACGTCCACGCCGTGTACCTGGATCGAACCGGAGTCCGGCCGCAGCAGCCCGGTGATCATCGACAGCGTGGTGGTCTTACCCGCGCCGTTAGGGCCGACGATGCCGTAGAACGACCCGGCCCGAACTTCGAGGTTGACGTCGGCGACGGCCACGTTCTGGCCAAAGCTCTTGTTCAGCCCGCTGACCGCGATCTCCACGCGAGGGGACGCCCCGATGACGGCGGATGCGCCGGTGCGCGGGGCCATCGGCTTGCGCACTACCGGCGGGATGCGCTGCGCCGTGGCACCGACAACGGGTTCGGGGACCGCGGTGGCCTGGCCGGTGCAATCCGCGGCCGAGTCGACGGGCACCGTAGTCCGAGCGGGTGCAACAGGGGCTTCGGGGCTCGCTGGTACCCCGGCTGCCACGGCATCCGTGCGCTCGGCAGCGCCGAGGTCGGTCGGAGACACGGCCTCGGTCTGCTTCGGAGCAAACCTGGGCAGCCGCCAGAACGGCCGCTTCGCGGGCTGGGCCGGCTCGGAGGCAGGGGCGCTCGTCGCAGGGGTCACGGTGAGCACAACGGTGTCGTCGGACTCCGGGGAGGCCGGCATCGTCAAGACGACGGTCTCGTCGTCGGCGGAGAGCGCGGGGGCGACCGGCACGACCGGCAGCACCATGGTGGCGTCGGGCTCGGGTGCAGCGGGCGCGGCCGTGTCGGGCACTGAGGCGACGGGCGCTTTCGTTACGGGCTCTATAGTGACGGATTCCGCAGCGGCTGGTGCGTCCTCAACGGCAGCCGATCGTGCCGCAGCGGCGGCGGCGGCAGCCGCGGTGGCGGCACGTGCAGACGCTGTGGCGGCGGTCCTGGCGGCGGCAGACTTCGCCGCGGCGGACTTGGTCGCTGCGGCGCGGGCCGCGCCGGCCTTGGTGGCCGATTCGGTCTTGGCGGCAGCGGCCTTGGCGGCAGCGGCCTTCGAAGCCGCGGTCCGGGCGCTGCTCGAGCGGGCGGCCGCGGTCTTAGCCTTCTCGGGGCCGACCTCCGCGGGGCCGGCGGGCAGGTCCAGCTCGGAGGCCGCGGCGGCGGCCTCGACGGCCTCCGCGGTATCGGCCGTGGACGTCGTCGTGGCCGGCAGCCTGGTGGCCTTGGCGACCGCGGGCTTCACCGGCGCCTTGCGGGCAGCGGGGGTGCGCGTCACCGTGACGCGCGCCGGCGCCGTTGCGGGTTCGGCGGCGGCCGGGGACACGGGCGTCGTCGTCGGTACCGACACGTCCTCCGCCATCGCGGCGGCGGCCGGCTTCTTCTTGGCCGGAGCGCGGGGCGTCGACGTGGCTCGCGGAGTCGCAGGGGTGCGCGGTGCGCGGGTCGTGCTGCGCGCAGGCTTCACCGGGGTTGTCGAGCCGTCGGCGGTTGCTGTGTCGGCTGAAACCGATGTGTCGGCGTCGGATGCGGCGGGCGCGTTCGACGCCCCACCGGCCGAGGACGTCGTGGTTCGGGGGGTGCGGCGCACCGGAGGCTTGCGGGGCGGCAGCGCGCCGGTGGTCGGTGCTGTCGTTGAAAGGGAATCGGGCTCAGGGGCTCGGTTCGCAGGGGCGTTGTGTTCGATGGCACTACCCTCGCGTTCCGGCTCCGTATCGGGAACGGGCAAGACCGGAGTCCGCTCGTCAGGCTCGGAGTTCGGAGGCACTGGAGTCACCTCGCTAACTTACCAAGGACCGTCTGACCTCGCAGGGGCCGGCGGCGGTCGCAGGCGGATTCTCACCAAAACTCGCGCCGGAATCGCAGGTCACAGGGCCGCACGAATCGTCACGATCAGGACACGCCTCTGACCGTCTCTTCCCCCAGAACGGGGTCGTCGGGTAGTCTGAAGGTGGCATAACGGTGTGTCTATACGTGAACTTAGGGGTGAACCGCAGGCAAACTCGGCGAAAACGTCCGACCGCTGCGGGGCCACCCAGATCTTTCTTAGGAGATATTCGTGACCACCCAGGTAGTAATACTTGCAGCAGGAATGGGCAGCCGCCTCGGCCGCTCCCTTCCCAAACCGCTGACCGAACTCAACGACGGCCGCACGATCATGCAGCAGCAGTTCGACAACATCGAGCACGCCTTCGGCAAGAAGACCAAGGTCACCATCGTTGTCGGCTACAAGCTCGAGCACATCATCGAGGCTTTCCCGCAGGCATCCTTCGTCTACAACGAGCAGTACGACGTGACCAACACGTCGAAGAGCCTGTTGCGCGCCCTCCGCGCGTCCGCCAGCGGCGGCGTGCTGTGGATGAACGGCGACGTCGTATTCGATCCCGCTATCCTCGATCGCGCTGCCGCGATGATGAAGCGCGACCAGTCCTTCGTCACGGTCAACACGTCGAAGGTGTCTGACGAGGAAGTCAAGTACACGACGAGCGCCGAGGGCTACATCAAGGAGCTGTCGAAGACCGTGAAGAACGGGCTCGGCGAGGCTGTCGGCATCAACTACGTGTCTGCCGCTGACAAGCCCATGCTCATCCACCACCTCAGCAAGGTCGGCGACCAGGACTACTTCGAGCGCGGCATCGAGCTCGCGATCGAGAAGAACCGCATGCTCGTGGAGCCCGTCGACATTTCCGACTTCTACGCCGTCGAGGTCGACTTCGCCGAAGACCTCGAGCGCGCCAACCTCTTCGTCTGATCAGCCTGGAGCCGTGGGGCGGTCGCGTCGATGGCGCGGCGCCCCGATCCGCTCCCATACGATAGAGCGCGTGAGTAGTTACGCTCAGGTGCGTCCTGAACAGCGCACCCCGTTTGCGCGGTACCGTCATTCCCTCTGGCTGTTGACCCAGCGGGACCTGCGGGTGCGGTACTCCACCTCCGTGCTCGGCTACTTCTGGTCGATCCTCGACCCGCTGGTGATGGCCGGCATCTACTGGTTCGTTTTCACCCAGGTCTTCCAGCGCACCGTCGGCAACGAACCGTACATCGTCTTTTTGCTCGCCGCACTGCTGCCGTGGATGTGGTTCAACGGGGCCGTCTCCGACTGCACCCGGGCATTCCTGCGTGAGGCAAAACTCATCAGGTCCACCCGGATCCCCCGCACCATCTGGGTCAACCGGCTCGTGCTGTCCAAAGGCATCGAGTTCATCGCCGCCATTCCGGTCCTGATCGTCTTTGCGATCTGGTCCGGCGCCGAGGTCAACGTTGATGCGATTTTCTTCCCGCTGGCCATCCTCATCCAAGCCGTGCTCACGGCCGGAGTCGGCCTCATCGTGGCCCCACTGGTCGTGTTCTTCCGCGACCTCGAGCGAGCCGTCAAACTCATCCTGCGCTTTCTGTTCTACGCGTCGCCGATCATCTACGGCACCAGTGACCTGCCGGAGCAGCTGCACTTCTGGGCGGCGTTCAACCCGCTCAGCGGCATCTTCAGCCTCTACAGGGCCGCGTTCTTCCCCGGCGAGCTGGACTGGTTCGTCGTGGCCGTCAGCGCAGCCATGTCGGTGGCATTCCTCGGAATCGGCCTGCTGGTCTTCTCCCGCACTGAGCGTGCCGTGCTGAAGGAGATCTGATGACCGAGACCGTCATCTCCCTGAACGACGTCGGAATCAGGTTCCGCCGGAATCGGCGCAGCCGCCGCAGCTTCAAGGACCTCTTCGCCGGCACCCGCCGCCGCACCAGGTCCGGTGAGTTCTGGGCGCTGCAGAACGTGTCGTTCACCGTTCAACGCGGTGAGGCGATCGGGGTCGTCGGCCGCAACGGCCAGGGCAAGTCCACCCTGCTCAAGCTCGTCACGGGTGTTGTGCTGCCCGACGAGGGCACCGTGAACGTCATCGAGGGTGTCGCCCCGCTGATCGAGATCACCGGCGGCTTCGTCGACGACCTCACCGTGCGCGACAACGTGTACCTCACGGCGGGTCTGCACGGCATGACCCGCAAGCAGATCGATTCCCGCTTCGACGACATCATCGAGTTCGCCGAGATCGCCGACTTCATCGATACCCCGTACAAGCACCTGTCCAGCGGCATGAAGGTGCGTATCGCGTTCGCCGTGATCTCCAGGCTCGAGGAGCCGATCATCCTCGTCGACGAGGTGCTGGCGGTCGGCGACAAGGCGTTCCGCGAGAAGTGCTACCGACGCATCGAAGAGCTGCTGGCCGGCGGACGCACCCTGTTCTTCGTGTCGCACAACGAGCGCGACCTGCGCCGGTTCTGTGCCAGGGGCCTCTACCTCGACAAGGGTGAGCTGGTCCTCGACGCCCCGATCAACGACGTCCTCGACCGGTACAACGCCGAGTACGGCATCAAGAAGGCCTGAGACGTCGCCCGACCGCGATTCGTCACGGCCAACGCGCATCAATCTGGCTGGGAATTACCTCGACGATGCTCAGTTTCGAACCGTAAACTCGTGCTTCTGCACCCGAGGAGGACCGCACCATGGCTAAGAAACCCACACCACTGCTGTCGCCCACCGGCGGGCTGCCGCAGGGCGGCCAGCTGCCATCCGGCGTCGCCACCGGTTTCGACAGGGTCATGGCGATCCATCGCCCCGCTGTGCTCGCCCACATCCGCAGCATTCGCCACCGTCACCCCGATGCCTCGCCGGAACAGCTTGTGCGCATTCTGGAGCGGCGTTATCTCGCCGCTGTCACCAGCGGCGGCGCCGCGGTCGGCGCGACGGCCGTGATCCCCGGCGTCGGCACCGGTATCACGCTCGCTCTGTCCGGCGTCGAGACGGCCGGGTTTCTTGAGGCGACCGCTCTTTTCTCCCAGTCCGTCAGCGAGGTGCACGGGATCACGGTGAGTGATCCTGAGCGCGCGAGGGCGCTCGTGATGACCATGATGCTCGGCCACGAGGGCTCCGACCTGGTGCGTCAGCTGGCCGGTCAGGTCACCGGCGGAGGAGTGGCCCGTACTGCCTACTGGGGAGAGTTGGTAACCACCAGCCTGCCCCGCGCCATCATGGGGCCGCTGACAGACCGCCTCAAGCGCACCTTCATCCGGCAGTTCGCTGCCAAGGGCGGAGCCAGCCTGATCGGCAAGGCCGTGCCGTTCGGCATCGGCGCCGTGATCGGCGGAATGGGCAATCACATTCTCGGCAAGCGGGTCATCGGTTCGTCCAGGCTCGCGTTCGGTCAGGCGCCCGCCGCCTTCCGCCCGGAGCTCGACCCGCGGGCGCACATCATCACGCTGCGCGACGGCGCCGTGATTCCCGGCAACCGGCTCACTCAGCTGGGCCACGGCGCACTCCGGGCACTCCCCCGGCCGCTCCGCCGCCGGCCGACCGGCGGGGACCCGGTCGAGCCGGATGCAGCCGCACCGGCGGAACCCCTCTAAGCAGAGCCCGACCGGCCTGACCCTGCCCGCCTCACCCGATCACTCAGACGTCTTCGGTCTCGCTGACTTCCTCGACGAACTCGGCGAGGCCGTCGTCGTCGCCGGCGTGCACCTGGGCGAACCGGTCCCATTCGGTCATCAGATGTTCGATCGCGGCATTGAACCGCGCCGTCGGCGCACCGGGCGTGGGATCGCCGAAGTACTGCTCGACCCAGACGCGCAGACGTTGGTCGGCGCCGTCGTCGTTCACAAGCTCGTCGAGGGTCTCGACGATACCGGCGGTCTCGCCCGCGTCAAGCCACTCGCAGTCGGACAGGTACCCGCTGGTGTCGATGGCGGCGAGAGGGTTCAGCGGCCGCGTCACCATGAGCGGTTTGCCCGATGCAAGGCGGTCGTAGACCATCGCCGAGATGTCGACGATCGCAACGTCGGCGGCGGAGAGCTGCCAGCCAAGCTCCGCGCCGGTGTCGATGATGTGCTGGGCGCTGGCATCACGGCTGTTCGCCGTGTTGATCGCGGCCATGATCTGCTTGTTCGCCAGACCGTATTCGTGGTCGACCACACCTGATCGCGGATGCGGGCGGTACACCAACCGGTGCCGGGGGCTGCGCAACAGGGCAGTGACCAGGGCCACGCCGTGCGTGGCGATGGAGCCGTACGCGGCGGCGGCGCGGTCGCCCTCCCAGGTGGGCGCGTAGAGCACAACGGTGCGCTCGTCGGGCATGAACGGCAACCGGCCCGAGTAGTGGTCGGCCTGGGGCCGACCGATGGTGATGGCCCGCTTGTCGAAGTCGTAGTCCCAGAGCACCTTGCCGAGCCTGGCGACGGCGGCCTGACCGGCCACGAACGAGTAGTCGTAGGCCTTGAACTGGTTCGTGGTCATGTACATCTTGTCGCTCTCACCATGGTTGATGAAAACGTGCCAGCGGCGCCCGTAGCGCATCATCTGGAAGTTGCGGGAGTTCTGATTGACGTACAGGACGATGCGGATGTCCTGCTCGGCGATCACTCGTTCGAGGTCGGACACCTTGCGCACGTAGGCGACCGGGATCGGGCTCTCTTCGATCAGCTTCATCGTGCCGCCGGCGGTGCGGCTCAGGACGACCACGGGCCAGGTCTCGGCCAGCTTCGCGAGTGGCTTGTACCACTGGCGCATCTGGTAAAGGTTTACCGGGCCATCCGCGAAGTACACGGCGATCTTGAAAGTATTGGCGGGCAGCGGGCCGCGTACGGCGAGGCGCTCGGTGAGTAGGCGCTGAGCCTTGCGGGAACCGAGCACATCCTTCACCAGCTTTGCTGCGAGTCGGACGTCTTTGCTGCTTACCACTGCTCCAGCCTACCCACCGGGCCGGGACCTAGGGCCTACCGCCCCCCGGAAGGGGAGCACCGGTAGCCAATCGTTAGGCCCCGCTCAGATGACGGGGGGCCGGCCCGCGCGGGTCATCCGCCAGATGGTGCGGGTCGCCAGCGGACGGCGTTCGCCGGGGTCGGTGACCCACCCCTCCCACCAGCCACGGAACCAGGCCTTGAGGGCAGCCGGGTTGCGGGCTCCGCGGAGCACCTGGATCGCCGTCCAGGACCCCACGTAGAGCGGTATCAGCGGCAGTGGCAGGTTGCGCCGGGCAATCCAGACGCGGTTGCGGGCGTTGAGCCGGTAAAAATCGGCGTGCCGGGTGGGCAGGATCACCGGGTGGTTTGCCACCAGGTTGCCCGCGTACCAGGTGCGCAGGCCCTGGTCCCAGACCCGCCAGGCCAGCTCGATGCCCTCGTGGGCGTAGAAGAACGGTTCGGCCCAGCCGCCGGTGGCGTCGAAGACGGGTCTGGGTAGAAGCACAGCACCCTCCCACACCGAGAACACCGCGCTGGAGTGTGCGGCGTCGCCCTTGCGGATGCGTGGAATCCAGCGGCGTGGCGCGGTGAGGCCGGCCGGGTCGACGACCTGAGGCTGCAGCAGACCGATGCTGGGGTCGGCGCGCAGCACCCCTACGGCGTCGATCAGGAACCGGGGATCCGGCAGGCTGGCGTCGTCATCGAGGAAGAAAAGGTAGTCGCCGCCCACGTGCTCCACGCCGCGATTGCGGCCGGCGGGGATGCCCAGGTTCTCGGGCAGGGCGAGCGCGGCGACGACACTGGGCAGGCCTGTGGGCTGCCAGCCGTTGCCCACGCAGATGATGTCCAGCTGCACGTCTTCCTGGGCGAGCAGGCTGCGAATGCCGCGCTCGAGGTCGTCCGGGCGGCGGCCCTGGGTGAGCAGGACCACACCGATGGTGACGGGCACGCTGTCGCCTGACTTCAGGACCGCACTCGCTTCGAGGCCATGATCGCCAGGAAGTGGCCGATCAGCGCTAGGAAAGCGAGGGGAACGAGGACGGCGAGGAAGACCCGGTCGGTGATCGGCTGACCGAGGACGAGGCCGATGACGGCGGCGACGAAGATCACCATCGTCATTTCCACCGAGTGGTACAGGCGGTGGAAGGGCAGGAACCGGGCCAGGCGGCGCAGGGTCGCGATCAGGCCGGCCTGCGGCACCTTCTCACCCTTGTTGTCGGCCAGCTTGGGCAGGCCGGCGTTGGCGCGGGCAACGTGCACCATGTCGTTGAGGGCCTTGTTGAGCACGATCAGCAGTGCCAGGGCCAGGCCCAGCGTGGTGAACAGGAAGTCGGCGGGTGCTTCGAACGGGTAGGCGGCGGCGCGGATGCCCAGCGCGATGGGGATCAGGGCCTCGGTCGAGTAGTGCCCGACCTTGTCGAGGAACACCCCGGCCGGTGACGACGTCCTACGCCAACGGGCGACCTCGCCGTCGCAGCAGTCGACGAGCATCTGCAGCTGGCCGAGCACCAGGGCCAGCAGGGCACCCCAGATGCCGGGAATGAGCAGCGCCGCGGCCGTGGACCAGCCGACGAGGATCATCAGGCCGGTGACGCCGTTGGCCGAGATGCGCGTCTTCAGCAGCAGCCAGGTGAGGTACGGCGACAGGTCACGCAGGTACAGCGACGCCGTCCAGTGCTCGGCGTTGGCGCGCATCCGCACCTCGGGAGGTTGCGCGACGGCACGAAGCTCGGCGATCGAAGAGGGCCGAGCCGTGTTGGGCGAACCAGACGTCATTGATGTCTTCCCGTGTGTGCCGAGATGTTGGTGGTGAGCTTGAGGTAACCGAGCAGGAATCCGATACCCCAGCAGAAGTGAATGCACGGCAAGACTACGAGAAACCAGAGCGCGACACGAACGCCGTCGGACCGGGTCGACGCAACGGTGGCCGCCACGACGATGAGCAGGTAGGCCAGCGGGGCCAGGAAACCCAGCAGCAGCCAGCCCGGTCCGCCCAGCAGGACCTGCACCAGGCCGGCGAGGCCGAGCAAGATGCCGATGGTGACGCCGAGCACCATCACGGGCGGGGCGAAGTAGCGCAGGCCGTTGGATTCGGGGAACCGGCGGGCCAGTTCGCCGCGCCACAGTCCGGTGGAGACCATCTGGCGGGCCAGGCGGGACAGGCTGGGCCGCGGCCGGTAGATGACCTTCAGCGCCGGGGTGAACCAGACCGAGCCACCGTGCTCGCGCAGGCGGCGGTTGAGTTCCCAGTCCTGGCCGCGCTTGATGCCCTCATCGAACATGCCCACCCGCAGCAGGCTGTCACGGCGGAAGCAGCCGAGGTACACGGTCTCGGCTTCGCCCTCGGGGCCGCCGACGTGCAACGGAGTGCCGCCCAGGCCGATGCGGGTGCCGTAGGCGCGGGCGACGGCTTGCTGGAACGGGGCGGTGCCCTGGGCATCCATGATGCCGCCGACGTTGTCGGCGCCGGTGCGTTGAAGCGTCTCGACGGCGATGCGGGCGTAGTCGCGCGGAAGCACCGAGTGGGCGTCGACGCGGATCACGACAGGAAAGGTGGAGGCGCGAATGGCGATATTGAGGCCGGCCGGCGTCGACCCGACTTCATTGGCGACGACGCGGATGCGCGGATCCACCGCGGCCATCTCTTCGACGAGTTCGGTGGTGCCGTCGATGCTCGGCCCCAGGGCCAGGGTGACCTCGAACGGGCCGTCGTAGTCCTGCTCGAGCAGGCTCTGGACCGCCGCTCGTACATGGCTGGCCTCGTTGAGCACGGGCATGATGTACGAGACGCCGATCAGCACTGTGTCTGCGCTCTCGTGCACTGGGCTGGCCATCTTTCCACTCATTCGGGCAATCGCCTGAGCCTAGCAGCCGAGTCTTTTCACTCGGTCCGCGTTACCTGTGGCACGCCTCCGAGCTGGCGGCCGCGGCCCCGGACACAACTGCGCCGCCGGTCCAGGACCGGCGGCGCAGGAGGAAGGAAGGAGCTGATCCGGGCTAGCTGGTGAGCTCGCCGACGGTGACCGACACCGTCACCGATTCACCTTCACGCACGTAGGTGAGGTCGGCGGTGGCACCGGCTGCGAGGGTACGCACCTGGGCGGTGAGGTCGGTCGCGTCGGTGATGGGAACACCGTTGAAATTGGTGACGACGTCACCGGCCTTCAGGCCGGCCTTCTGGGCGGCTCCGCCGGACGACACCTCGCTGATGAGGGCGCCGACGGTGTCGCTGTCGGTGCTGGTGGCGCCGGTGACGCTGGCGCCGAGCAGGCCGTGCGTGGCAGATCCGGTGTCGATGATCTCATCCGACACCCGCTTGGCCAGGTTGGCCGGGATCGAGAAGCCGACACCGATGCTCCCGGCGGTGGTGGCGGTCGAGCTGCCACCGGCGTTGGCGATGGCGACGTTGATGCCGATCAGTTCGCCCTTGCTGTTGAGCAGGGCTCCGCCGGAGTTGCCGGGGTTGATCGCGGCATCCGTCTGGATCACCGCGAGCGAGATGCTGCTCTGGGCGGCCTGGGTGTCCGGGGTGTCGGGGGTCGAACCGTCCCGGTTGGGCAGGTCGTAGTTGAAGAAGTTGCCGTCACCCTCGTCTGGCGTGGTCTCGTCGGGCGTGGTGGGTGCGGCGGAGGACGCCACGGTGATGCTGCGGTTCAGGGCGCTCACGATGCCGTTGGTGACGGTGCCGGACAGGCCGAGTGGCGCGCCGATTGCGATGGCGGTGTCGCCGACGTTGAGATCGCTCGAGTCCGCCCAGGTGATGGGCGTGAGGTCTGACGCGTCGGTGAGCTTGATCACGGCGAGGTCGGAAACCGGGTCGGTGCCGATCAGGGTGGCCGCGTACAGCTTGCCGTCGCTGGCCTTCACCTGGATGGTCGCGTCTGCGGCGGCGCCGTCGAGGGTGACGACGTGGGTGTTGGTCAGGACGTAACCGTCTTCGCTGAGGATGACGCCGGAGCCGGAGCCGCCGGAGTCGCCCGCGGCGACCTCGATGGTGACGACACTGGGCGACGCCTTGGCGGCGACTGCGGTGATCTCGTTCACGCTGTCGGTGTTGTTGACGACCACCGTGCTCGGGCCCTGGGCCTCGCTGGCCGGGGTGCCGTTGCTCTGGCTCGAGTAGACGACAGCGGAAACACCGGCTGCGGAGACCCCGCCGACCAGGGCTGCGATGGCGAGCGCGGCGACGAAGGCCACGTTGCCTTTGCGGCGGTTGGGGTCCTTGGGCGCCTTCGGTGCACCCGACGGTTGCGCGGGGTAGCCGTTCGCGTTGGCGTAGGCCTGCTGCTGCGCCGGGGTGGGGGCGTAAATCGGGGTGGACCCGTCCGGGCCCGGAATCGGGCGGCCGAAGGCATCCGTGGGGTAGGCGGGGGGCGCCTGGGTGTACGGGTGCGTCGGCTGAGCTGCCTGAGCGTGCTGGGCTGCTGCCTGGTGCGCTGCTGCCTGCTGCGCGGCGGCCTGGTGCTCAGCTGCCGTGGGCGCCGGGGCAGCGACCGTGGCGTCTTCCGAACCGAGCACCTCGGTGGGCTGGTTGTCGGCGGCGCGTGGAACTGCGGGCTGTGCTGCGGTGGGCTGTGCTGCGGTGGGCTGTGCTGCGGTGGGCTGTGCTGCGGTGGGTTGTGCTGCGGCTTCACCCGACGAGTTGACCTCGAACGGTGCGTTGTCCTGAGGCTGGTCGGGGGTGGTGCCCGGGTCCTGAGTGTTGTCGGTCATGGTGTGCTCCTTCCAAGCGAAGCTAGCTTCTCGCCTAAAGCTGAACGTTTGATATGCGCAGACTGGGAGCAATCAATGATGAAGCCGTGACCTTGCCCGGCTCGCGGAACGACGTGGTCCTGCAGCGGCCCGATGACTCTCAGCAGCCGGGGCCGCCGGGGTTGCCGAGGCAGGACTCGGCCACAAGAACCGTGCCGGCGCGGTCGGCGATCGCGGTGATCGGGCGGGTGGGCACCAGCACCAGACCCTGCACGTCGCGCCATTCGGCACCGGCAAAGCGATACTCGGCCGAATATGACACGACCAGCCCGATCGACAGCGTGCCGGTGCTCTCGAACACGTGACTAGTTGAGGTTTCTGAGAACTCGGGAAGGTTCAGGGCCGCCCAGGTCGCCCCGCCCGAAGCCGACGTTCGCGACGTTCCGTCGCCGTATTCCCACCGGAATCCCACCGGGGTGAACCGCACCTCGGCTGAGGCGCCGAGGAGGGTCCCTGACCGGACATGGGCCGACGCCGTGGCGAAGAAATTGGCCGGGACTCCGACGACGAGCCAACCGTTGGGTTCCATCCCCTGAGTGGGCGCGTCGGCCGGGATACTGACCAGGTCACTGACACGCACGACCAGATCCGGATCGCACGGCGTCTGAGGCTGGCACACCGGCACCGCGGGGTCGGCCGGCGCCACTATCGGTTGGCGCCTCGGACCAGTCCCCAGTCCGCCGGATGCGTCGCCCCGGTCGACGGGGACTCCCCCGGGAACCAGGCTGACGCCGTCAGGGAGCCCATCCCACTCGCCGCCTCCCGAGCCGCCACCGCCATCGCCGTCGCGGCCGTTGCCGGAACCAGACCCCTGACGTCCAGGCGTGTTGACCTCCCGGTCTGCGCTGAGGTCCACCCCGCCGTCGCCGACCGATGCGCCAGGTTTCGGACAGTCCCCGCTGGCACCAGACCAGGCTCCGCAAACCTGAGCGTCAACAAGCGCAGAAGCTGATGTCGGGACCTGCATTGCCAGCGTGATCGAGATCAAAGTGACGAGCAGAAGTTTTCCCCGTCCCATGACCGAGTCCTCTCTAACAGCAAGCGCTGGGTAGCGGGTTCGAAAACAAAACCAATCTCAAGTGGAAGTCGCTCCACTCGGTCGACGGAAACCACGCTCACACCGGCACTATCCACGACATCCGATTCCGAAACGTCGAGACACACGTAGGCCGAAAGTTCTCCAGTTGCCAGGTCAGCAGATTGCATTGTTAATGTGTCGAATTTGAGCACTCCAACACCGGCTGTTCCAGCCTCCAACATGCCCTCAAGAGCATGAATTTCAGTTTCAAGCGCCTCTCCCACCGCTACACCTTCCATTCGCGATGAGTTGTTGCCACCCTCATGGGCGATCACGACAGAAAGTTTGAGGTAGTTCGCGTAGGCCTCGGTGGCCGCGGCGAGCGCCTCCTCGTCGGAAGCGAAGATGGGGGTGATCGTGGGCGTGGGCGACGGAGGCGCGGGCTTCGGCGCCGCCGTACAGCCCGCCGCACCCAACAGCAGACCACCCACACAGGCAGCACTAGCCATCCGTCCGACACCTCGTCGCCCACCACCCACGATCACCATCCCGCCACCGTATGACAGCAGCCCTCCCCCGCGTGCAAGTTATCCACAACCCCGAACCCTGCCGTGGACCTGCATAACTCCGGCAACCCGTCGCTGGTCGCGCATCCGCACCGGTGTTCGCGGGGTGCGGTCTGACACGGAATCAGGAAGAGGAGGAGTTGCGCACACCCGCGGGGAATCTGGCTAGACGGGCGGGTGCGTGAGCTGGGCCGGCGGGATGTCGTAAATTTGGGGTATGCAGCAGGTCACCACATGACGATCGGCGGCGCCTGGCGTCGCACCGCCAGAGGCGCCGGGCTCCTCGCCGCCGACGGCACCGTTTCGGCCAGTATTTTCGCGGAAATGAGCGCGCTCGCCATGCGCACCGGCGCCATCAACCTGGGTCAGGGTTTTCCCGACGAGGACGGTCCTGCCGTCGTGCTCGAAGCCGCTCGTCAGGCCATCCGCGACGGCGTCAACCAGTACCCGCCCGGGAGGGGAGCACCGGTGCTGCTCGAGGCGATTGCGCGCCACCAGCAGCGCTTCTACGGGTTGACCGTCGACCCCGGCACCGAGGTTCTCGTCACCGCCGGCGCCACCGAGGCGCTCTCCGCCACCCTGCTGGCGCTGCTCGAACCGGGCGACGAAGTGGTGACCTTCGAGCCGTTCTACGACGCTTACGGCGGCCTGATCGCCCTGGCCGGCGGCGTGCATCAAACGGTGCGGCTGCACTCCCCCGATTTTCAGCCCGACCTGGATGAGCTGGCGGCTGTCGTGACCGACCGCACCCGGATCATCCTGATCAACAACCCGCACAACCCCACCGGCACGGTCTTCACCCGCGAGACCCTCGAACTGATCGTGGCGCTCGCGCATAAGCACGACGCCCTCATCGTGACCGACGAGGTCTACGAGCACCTCACCTTCGGCGTCGCCCATCTGCCGGTCGCGACCCTGCCCGGTGCCCGTGAGCGCACCGTCACGATCTCCTCCGCCGGCAAGACCTTCAGCACGACGGGTTGGAAGATCGGCTGGTTGAGCGCCCCGGCGGCCATCGTCACGGCGATCCTCGCCGTCAAGCAGTTCCTCACCTATGTCAACGGCGCCCCGTTCCAGCCGGCCACGGCGATCGGACTCGATCTGCCCGACGCCTACTACTCCGGCATCGCCTCCGACCTGCAGGCCAAGCGCGATGTGCTGGCCGGCGGGCTCGGCGCGGCAGGGTTCACCCTCGCGGTGCCGCAGGGTTCGTATTTCATCGTGGCGGATGCCGCGCCCCTCGGCCATCCCGACGCCGTCGAGTTCTGCCGTGCGCTGCCCGATCTGGCCGGGGTGGTCGGGATCCCGATCTCGGCGTTCTGCCTGCCCGAGCACAAGGCGCAGTACGCGTCGCTCGTCCGGTTCGCGTTCTGCAAGCGCGTCGACGTGCTCGAGGACGCCGCCGCGCGTCTCGCCCACCTGTAGCCACCTTTCGGCGCACAAAACGGCCCCCTGCAGCAGGGGGCCGTTTCGGTCTCAGCGCGCGGGCGTGCCGCGGGAGAGGCTAGCTCGCGTAGGCCGGGTAATCGGTGTACCCGACGGCATCCGGGCCGTAGAACGTGGCCGGGTTGGGCTCGTTGACCGGCAGGTTCTCCAGCCAGCGGCGCACGAGGTCGGGGTTGGCGATCACGGCACGACCGACGACGACACCGTCGCCGAGACCGTCGTCGAGCAGGGCGATGGCCTCCTCGCGGGTGGTCACGGCGCTGAAACCGGTGTTGACCAGCAGCGGGCCGCCGAACCGGCTGCGCAGCGTGCGCACCAGCTCGCCCGCGGGGTCGCGGTTCAGAACGCTGAGGTAGGCCAGTCCCAGCGGCGCCAGGCCGTCGACCAGCGCACCGTAGGTGGCCAGGACGTCGGCGTCGTCGGTCTCGACGGCATCCTGGATGTTGTGCTGGGGCGAAATGCGGATGCCCACCCTGTCGGCGCCGATCGCCGCGGCGACGGCCGTCACGACCTCGATCACGAACCGGGCCCGGTTCTCGGCGGAGCCGCCATAGATGTCATCGCGCTGATTGGAGGCCGGCGAGAGGAATTCGTGCAGCAGGTACCCGTTGGCGGAGTGGATTTCGACTCCGTCGAGGCCGGCCGCGACGGCGTTGCGGGACGCCTGCACGAAGCCGTCGATGATGCCGGGCAGGTCCTCGCCGGTCAGTGCGCGCGGCACCGGGTAGGGCAGCTTGCCCTTGTAGGTGTGGCTCTCGCCCTGGATGGCGATGGCGCTGGGGGCGACGATCTGGAGCCCTCCGGTGATCTCGGGATGGGAAACCCGACCGGCGTGCATGACCTGGGCCACGATGCGGCCACCGGAGGCGTGCACGGCGTCGGCGACCTTGGCCCAGCCGGCGATCTGTTCCGTGGTGACCAGGCCCGGCTGGCCTGGGAAGCCCTGGCCGGCCTTATCGGGGTAGACACCCTCTGACACGATCAAGCCGAGGGTGGCCCGCTGGCGATAGTGCTCGATGTTGAGCGCACCCGGGATGCCGTCAACCCCTGACCGCATCCGGGTCAACGGTGCCATGACCATTCGGTTGGGCAGTTCGAGGGCGCCGAGGTTCAGCGGGGTGAAAAGACTCACGTGGTGCTCCTTATATCTGTGGGATGGGGACGCAGTGGATGCGCGGCTGTGCCGCCGTTGTCGAACACGCGTCCCGTTCAGCAAACTCTGCGACCGGGCAGGGTATTCCGGCCGCGGCAAATGATCAGCCGGAACTCAGGCTCGGCCGGGCGCCAATCCGGGCCGCCGGCCGTACCGAACCCCTGTTATGAGCACCGCCACCGCCGTCCCGGCAGGTTTCGACACCGACCTGGGCTACTGCCCGTTTGCGCTGTCACACGACTCCGGCCGGCTGGGCCTGAGCACGAGCCTGATCGACACACCCCTCGGTCCGGTCGCGGTGCGGCATGGTCGGCGAACAGCGACTGGCTCCACCGGCACCGCGACGATCCTGCTGCACGGTGCGGCCGGATCGTGGACCACCTGGACGCCGCTGATCCGCGCTGCGGACCGGTTGCCCGCGCCCCCGCTCGAGAACCTGATCATCCCGGACCTGCCCGGCTGGGGCGACACTCCCCTGGCAATCGACGAAGACGCTGAGACCATTGAGTCCCTCGCCGCGGTCGTAGCCGAGATCGCGCGCGCCCTGGGGTATCGGCGTTGGCGTGTAATCGGGCACTCGCTGGGCGGGTTCGTCGCCCTCGAGCTCGCGGCGAGCAGACCCGGGCAGACGACCTTTGTCGGGCTGGTGTCCGCGACGACGTTCGGTGTCATCGACAGCGTGCGGCATCCGTTGTCCCGGTTCGCCGTGCTGCCCGGCTTCACGGCCCTGCTCGGCGTGATGAGGGTTCTCTCGGCGTGCGGCGCGGCCGGCCGCGGTCTGGCAGCCGGGCTGAATCGGCTGGGCTTGCTGCGCCCCGCGGTGGCTCCGTTGTTCAGCAACGTCCGCCGGGTCGACCGGAGCGTGCTGTCCGCTTTGGCCGCCGAGACGCGGCCACGCTCGTTCACCCTGGCCGCCGGCCGGGCCGGTCGTTACAACGCCGAGGCGTCCTGGGCCCGCATCGAGTGCCCGGTGCGGTCGGTGCACGGCGACCGTGATGTCTTCGTCGGCGACGACGACGACCGGCGCCTGACCCGAGTGATCGCCGACCTCGAGGTCACGGTACTCACCGGCACCGGCCACTTCGGCCACGTCGAACGTCCGGTCGACACGCTCACGGCTCTGCATTCGCCCGAATTCCTTGCGCTTTGCCGGGCAGCAGAGGAGAGTTGAGGGATCCTCCGGTTCTTCTGTCAGTGCCCCATCATCGCTTTCACCCGTTCCCGGCACCGAGCGTGGCCAATCTGGAAGTGAACGTGAAAACTCATGGGCACCCTGTCCTACGACCGGGTCGTCGTTGAATTCGACGACAGGATCCTGACACATCTGCAAGTCGTGATCGTGCAGAAACTCCGCCGCGGCGAGAGCTTCCTTTTCTCCTGGCGCAACGCCATCGAGGTCGGCGACGGACGCAGTTCGGCATGGATGAATCCGGCGATACCGCTGTACTTCAAGTTCACCGGCGGCCACACCCCGACTCTCAACCCGGAGTGGATCGCACAGTTGACGCGCTCGGCCAACAGCTCGCAAGGGCTGATCGCCACCAGCGAAGAACGCGCCATCGATTCCAATCACGCGGGTGGGATGGATGTGTCGTTCGCGGTGAAGTCGGCCTCCGCGTTGCCGAAGTCGTCGGTGGCCGCGCCGGAATAAGCGCTTAGAGCGGCACCGTGCCGAAGCGGCGCAGGGCAACGGCGGGGTTGACCCGTCGCACCTCGGCAAGCCGGGCAGGGGAGATCCAGCCGACGGCCACATCCGTCGTTTCCCCGATCGTGACCAGCTCAACACCCATCGGGTCGACCACCATGCTCGCGCCGACGCCGCTTGGCGGCGCATGGTCGGCCGCCGCGAGATAGACGGTGTTCTCGAGTGCGCGCGCCGTGACCAGAGTGCGCCAGTGCTGCTCCTTGAGCGGTCCGCGCACCCACTCCGCGGGGACGAGCACAAGGTCGGCGCCGGCATCGACAAGACGGCGGGTGACCTCGGGGAATCTGATGTCGTAGCAGGTCTGCAGGCCCACCGTGAGACCGGCAACGACGAAGGTCTCCGGCGCTTCGATGACACCGGCAAGCACCCTGTCGGATTCCCGTGACCCGAACGCGTCGTAGAGGTGCAGCTTGCGGTACCGCGCCACGACCAGCCCGGCGGGGTCGACGGCGACGAGAGTGTTCTGCACCCGGTGGGGGTCGTCGGTGCGCTCGAGCATGCCGGCCACGATGTGCACGCCCAGATCGGCGGCCAGGTGACCTAGCGCGGTCACAAACGGTCCGTCGAGCGCTTCGGCGGCGGCAACGGATGCGTCACCCAACCGGCTCTCGAAAAACGACGAATACTCGGGGAACACCACGATGCCCGCCCCGCGCGCCACGGCGGTACCGGCCAGCGAGCGCATCGCGGCCAGATTCGCCGCCTGATCAGCGCCGGGCGCGAACTGCGCCACGGCCACCCCGAGTTCGTCGCTCGCGCGCGCATCCACCATGTCGTCAGCCTAGCGGCGGCTTCCCAGCTTGCCGTCGGCAGGTCGCGAGCGAAGCGTCACGCAACGTGCCAGCATGAGACCCTGGTGCGAGCGAAGGGTGACGGATGAAGATCTTGGTCGTGGAGGACGATGACCAGATGGGTGCCCTCATCGAACGCGGACTGCAGGCCGAGGGGTACGAGACGGTGCGGGTCTCCACCGGGGTCGACGCACTCATCGCCCTCAATGGGGACGGCTTCGGCCTGGCCGCCATCGATGTGATGCTGCCCCAGATGTCGGGTTTTGAGATCTGCCGCCGCATCCGCGAGTCGGGCAACACCATGCCCGTGCTACTGCTGACCGCACGCGACACCGTCGACGACAGGGTTTTCGGCCTGGACAGCGGAGCCGACGATTACCTCACCAAGCCGTTTGCGTTCGCCGAGCTCTCCGCCAGGGTGCGTGCCCTGCTGCGCCGCCGGTCGATGGGCGCCCCGACCACGGTGGAGATCGGCAACATAGTGCTGGACTCCCGCGACCTGCGGGTGACCGTGGCCGGGCGTGCGGTGTCGATGAGCCCCAAAGAGGTGGCGTTGCTTCGACTGCTCTGCAGCAGGGCCGGCACCACGGTCGACCGCACCACCATTCTCGAAGAGATCTGGAACGGCACGAACCACATCGACCCCAACATCGTCGACCAGTACATCAGCTATCTGCGCCGCAAGATCGATACCGATGCCGCGGGCGTGCGCATCGTCACCGTGCGAGGCACCGGTTACGCCGTGGAGCTCGCCGGATGAGGCGGCCCTCCCGGTGAGTGGCCCCCAGGGCATCTGGTTGCCCGCGCTGTCGATCCGCGCGCGGATCACCTTGGGAAGCCTCCTCGTCGCGACCCTTTTGTTCAGCACCGCCGCATTCTTCGTCCGCCTCGAGGTGCAATCGATTCTCACCGATTCGAACGAGACCATGCTGCGCAACGACGCCGAGTCCCTGCTGGGTCAGCTCGCGACGAACCCCGCCGAGGCCATCCAGAGCCCGAGCGAGGGCCAGCTGCTGGCCATCGTCGACCCGACCGGGACGGTACGGAAGTCGTCGCTGCCGCGCAGCCTGGACCGGCAGCTCGACGCCCTGATCGAATTGGGCGCCGAACCGCAGACCGTGACCACCCCCGCCGCCACCTACCTGGTCTCGGCGACGCCGGTGAGCTCGGATTCGGGCGACTGGCTCGTCATAGCCGCCCGCAGCCAGCAGGCCCCCACCCTGCTGCTCGATGAGCTCACCGGGGTGCTCGTGCTGGGCACGGTGATCCTCACCGCCGGGTTCGGACTGGCCTCCTGGCTGCTCACCGGCGCGGCGCTTCGCCCGGTGACCCGCCTGCGTGAGGAAGCCGAGAGTCTGAGCACGACGGGCTCCTCGGCGCAGCTGCGGGTTCCAGCCGGCAAGGACGAGGTGAGCGAGCTCGCCCGAACCCTCAACGACTTCATCAAGCGGCTCCGGCGCGGCGTGGACCGCGAAAAACAGATCGTGTCGGATGCGAGTCACGAACTGCGCACCCCGCTCGCGGTACTTCAGGCGCAGCTCGAGCTGGCCCACCTCGACTCCGGCGATGCCCCTGCTCTCGAGCGCGACATCCGAGACGCATCGGCAACAGCCGGACGCCTGAGCCGGCTGGCAACCAATCTGCTCGAGCTGAGCAAGCTGGAGAGTGTGCAGTCGCCGCCCGAGACGGACTGGACCGGTCTGGTCGACGAGATCACGGCGTCGGTCGACCGGGCGCGGGTGGTGCGGGACGGCCACGAACTCGAGGTCGTCTACCGCATCGACGATGACGACCCGGAGGGTCGCTACGGCGTCTCGGCCACGAATATGGGCCAGCTCCTCGACAACCTCATCTCGAACGCCGTCACGGCGATGGCGGGCCACGGCGGCGTCACCGTGTCACTCTCCCGCTCAGGCTCCGGCGCGCTGATCACCGTGATCGACACCGGCCCCGGCCTGCCGGAGGATTTCATTCCGCTGGCGTTCGACAGATTCTCCAGGCCGGACAACGCCCGGTCAAGCAGCTCCGGCGGATCGGGCCTGGGTCTGGCCATTGTGCACGCCATCGTCGAGCGCGCCAACGGCACGGTCCTGCTGCGCAACACCGGCAGCGGACTCGCAGTCGAGATCCGGCTGCCGCGGCACGTTCCCTAGCGGCACTTTGGGAACCTTACAGGTCACCGAGGCCCCTCGTCGGTAAACGTTGGAGGGTTCTAGGGTCTGGAGGTGACGACTGTTCTCGCCTCTCCGCTCGTCGAGGCCCCGGAGCCGACGAGACACGGTCGGCGCGGCTTCGCCGCTCCCGCGGCCCTGCTCGGCCTGGTCGGCTTCCTGGTGTCGGTGGCCGGGTCCTGGCAGCCGTCCTACTGGGGTGACGAGGCAGCCAGCGTGCTCTCCGCCGAGCGGTCGCTTCAGTCGCTGTTCCGGATGCTCGGCACGGTCGATGCCGTGCACGGTGTCTACTATCTGCTTCTGCACGGCTGGATCGACGTGTTCGGGGCGTCGGAGTTCGCTACCCGACTACTCAGCGCCCTGTCCATCGGCGCCGCGACGGCCGGCACCGCCGTCTTGGCCCGGATGCTCGTCAACCCGCGCGTCGCCCTGTTCGCCGCCCTCGTCTTCGCTGTGCTCCCCCGAGTGACGTATATGGGCGCTGAGGCCCGGTCCACGGCCCTGGCCACCATGATCGCGGTGTGGTGCACAGTGCTCCTCGTGCACATCGTGCGGTCCAGGCCCACCACCGCCACACTGACCCTGGCGCTCTGGGCCGGCTACGCGGTGCTGCTCGCCGCGGGCATCGCCGTGTTCGTTTACATCGCGCTGCTGGTGCCGGTGCACGGGCTCGTGGTGACTCTGCTGACCCGGCACAGCCCACGCGTCACCGTGCTGACGTGGGCCGGCGGGGTGGGCGCCGCGCTGGCGGTGGCCTCACCGATCATCATCCTGGCCCACACCCAGCGTGACCAGATCGCCTTCCTGGCCCGACGCGCACAGGCCAGCCCGCTCGACGCCGCCGTCCAGCAGTGGTTCGACACTCCGGCCCTGGCCGCCCTCGCCTGGCTGTTGATCGCGGTCGGCTGCCTGACCGCGTTCGTCCCCCGGTTCCAGGGCGTCGGCGTGAACGCCGGGCCCGGGCGGGTGCCGCGGGCCGAACTGGTCGTCCTGCTGGCCTGGCTGGTCGTGCCGAGTACCACCCTGCTGATCGGCACCCACCTGATCACGCCGATGTACGCCTATCGCTACCTTTCGATCTGCGCGCCGGCGGCCGCCATCCTGATGGCCGTGGGCATCGTGGGGCTTCGGCCGTTCTGGGCTCGGGCGATTGCCCTGCTGCTCGTGGTGACCCTCGCGGCGCCCGGCTATCTCGCGCAACGCTCGGACTTCGCGAAGGACCACGGCAGCGACTGGCGCCAGACGGCCGACATCCTGCGCGCAGAGGCCCGACCACGCGATGCCGTCGTCTTTGACGAGAGCACCAGGCCGTCGCGGCGCCCGCGCCTGGCCGGGCACCTCTATCCGGCGGCGTTCGTCGGGCTGAACGACATCACCCGCGACGAGTCGTTCGAGAACACCGACGGGCTGTGGGACCGCACACTCCCGCTCGAGGTGGCCGCCTTCCGGCTGGCTGCAACCGACAGAGTCTGGCTCCTGCAGAATGTCGGGAGCCGGGGAACGGCGACCGGAACCGACCTTGCCGTGCTCCGCGAGGCGGGTTTCTCCATCGTGTCGTCCCGCACGATCAACCGCACCATCCTCATCGAAATGACGAGGTTGACGATGCCGTGAGCCCGGGGTGTGACTTCTGGTCACGATGACTATATGATGGACCTCACGTTAGAGTCATATTGACCTTTACTCGAGGGATGCCCGATGACCGATCTACACCCGCCTGTGCTTGCGGTTTCGACGGTCATTTTCGCGCTCCGGCCCGACGTCGAGTCCGGCTTCATGACGCTCTGGCTTCCCCTGGTCCGTCGCACCAGGGACCCGTACCTGGGCCTGTGGGCGCTGCCGGGTGGCTGGCTGCCGCCCGAGGAGGAGCTCTCCACCGCCGCGGCCAGCACCCTGCGGGAAACCACCGGACTCTCCCCCAAGTACCTCGAGCAGCTGTACACCTTCGGCGATCTCAGCCGTTCCCCGGGCAGCCGCGTCGTCTCGATCGTGTACTGGGCTCTGGTGCAGTCCACCGAGGCCGACCTCGCCGCCGTCGATGAGAACGTGCAGTGGTTCCCGGCCGACCGGCTGCCCGAGCTCGCGTTCGACCACAACCACATCGTCGAGTACGCGCTATGGCGTCTGCGCACCAAGGTGGAATACTCCCGCATCGCGCACGCCTTCCTCGGCGAGACATTCACCCTGGCCCAGCTGCGCGACGTACACGAGGCGGTCCTGCGCCGGGCACTCGACCCGGCGAACTTCCGCCGCATGATCGAGTCGACGGGGACCGTCGTCGACACCGGGCTCCGCCTGGCCGGGGTACCGCACCGGCCGCCGCGGCTCTACCGCTACAACGACTCCCACTCCATCGCCGAGGGGCCCCTGGGCTCCACGGTCGGCTGGCCCGAAACTCCCCTCCAAACCACCCCGCACTCCCCGAGGAGCACGACATGACCATCGCATCGGTCGACCGCACCATCCGTCTGATCAGCACGGGCAAGAGCACGGGCAGCACCTGCACCCCCGACCTCGCCGTCGACCCGTGGTACTTCGACGACAAGGCCCCCGGCTACGGGCCCGGCTCCTCGATGGGCGACGTCATCCCCACCGGATCCCCCCGCCAGGGCGAGCTGCCCGCGCGCTACCGCACGGCTTCCAACGGCGAACTGGGCGACTGGATCCGCGCCGCCAAGGCCACCCTGGGTGACCGTGTTGTGGTGCTCGGCCACTTCTACCAGCGCGAAGAGGTGCTGCAGCACGCCGACTTCATCGGCGACTCCTTCCAGCTCGCCGTGGCCACCCAGAGCCGGCCGGATGCCGAAGCCATCGTCTTCTGCGGCGTGCACTTCATGGCCGAGACCGCCGACCTGCTCTCCCGCCCCGAGCAGGCCGTGATCCTGCCCAACCTCGCCGCCGGCTGCTCGATGGCCGACATGGCCGACATCGACTCCGTCACCGAGTGCTGGGAACAGCTCGAAGAGCTCTACGGCACCGAACCGGATGCCGACGGGCGCGTCCCGGTGATCCCGGTCACCTACATGAACTCCTCCGCGGCGCTCAAGGGCTTCTGCGGCGAGCACGGCGGTATTGTCTGCACCTCCTCGAACGCCGAGACCGTGCTGAAGTGGGCCTTCGAGCGCGGCCAGCGGGTGCTGTTCTTCCCCGACCAGCACTTGGGCCGCAATACCGCCAAGGCCATGGGCGTTCCCCTCGAGCGGATGCCGATGTGGAACCCGCGCAAGGCCCTCGGCGGCAACACCGAGGCCGAACTCGAGAACTCGCAGGTGATCCTCTGGCACGGCTTCTGCAGCGTGCACCGCCGCTTCACCGTCGAGCAGATCGAGACTGCCCGCGTTGAGCACCCGGGCGTGCGCGTGATCGTGCACCCCGAGTGCCCGATGGCGGTCGTGGATGCGGCAGATGAATACGGTTCCACCGACTACATCGCCAAGGCCATCGCGGCCGCACCGGCCGGGTCGACGTTCGCGATCGGCACCGAGATCAACCTCGTGCAGCGCCTCGCCGCCCAGTACCCGCAGCACACCATCTTCTGCCTCGACCCTGTCGTCTGCCCGTGCTCCACCATGTACCGCATCCACTCCGGCTACCTGGCCTGGGTACTCGAGGCTCTCGTGGGCGGCGACGGCGTGCCGGCGGAGGTGCTCAACCGCATCACGGTCGCCGACGACGTCGCCGGGCACGCCAGGGTGGCGCTCGAACGGATGCTCGCCGCCAAGCCGCCCGCCGCCGGTCCCGTCGCCCCCGTCGTGACCGGAGCCTGACCATGACGCGCGTGCTGGTCGTCGGCAGCGGCCTCGCCGGGCTGATCGCCGCGGTGCGGGCAACCGATGCCGGCCACCGGGTGACCCTGGTGACCAAGGCCGCCCTTTCCGACAGCAACACCCGCTACGCCCAAGGCGGCATCGCCGCGGCGTTGTTCCCCGACGACTCCACCGACGCGCACATCCTCGACACCCTGCGCGCCGGCGCCGGACTCTGCGACCCCGCTGCCGTGCGGGTGCTCTGCGAGGAAGGCCCGGCCCGGGTGCGCGACCTGATCCGGTTCGGCGTCGATTTCGACCGCGACGAATCGGGCATCACCCGTGGGCTCGAGGCCGCGCACTCCAGGTCCAGGGTGTTGCACGCCGGCGGCGACGCCACCGGCGCCGCCATCGAGACCGCCCTGGTGGCCACGGTGCAGGAGCGCGCCAAGCGCGCCCACACCCTCGGCGGCGACCAGATCACCATCCACGAACACACCATGCTCGTCGACCTGATCGCGACCGACGGCCCCGGCACGGTCCGGGTGACCGGCGCGATGCTGCTCGGGCCGGACGGCACCCAGCACGCGGTCGCCGCCGACGCCGTGATCCTCGCCACCGGAGGCGCGGGAGCGTTGTACCGGCACACGACCAACCCGGCCATCGCCACCGGCGACGGTGTCGCCGCCGCCTGGCGGGCCGGCGCTGCCGTCGCCGACGTCGAGTTCTACCAGTTCCACCCGACCGCGCTCGCGGTGCCCGGCACCCCGCTGGTGTCGGAGGCCGTTCGCGGCGAGGGCGCCGTGCTGCTCACCAGCACCGGTGAACGGTTCATGCCGGCCATCCACCCGGATGCCGAGCTCGCACCCCGCGACATCGTGGCGCGCAGCATCGCCGCCCAGATGAAAAAGCAGGGCGACGCCCCGGTGCTGCTGGACGCCACCGGGCTCGGCCGTGACCTGCTCGAGAGCCGGTTCCCCACCATCACGGCCGCCTGCCGCGCCGCCGGGCTGGACTGGGCGGTGCAACCGATTCCGGTCGCTCCGGCCGCGCACTACTGGATGGGCGGAGTCGCCACCGACGGCTGGGGCCGCACCTCGCTGGCCGGCCTCTACGCGGTGGGTGAGGTGGCCCGCACCGGAGCGCACGGCGCGAACCGGCTGGCATCCAACTCGTTGCTCGAAGCCGCTGTCTTCGCCGATCGGGCCGTGCGCGCGCTCGACGCTGAGGAGCAGCTACCGCCGCTGTTCGACGACCTCGAGGCAGTTGCCGAACTCGGCAGCGACCCGGATGAGGCCGGCACGCTCGTCGAGCGCAGCACCCTGCAGGAGCTGCTCTGGGAGGCCGCCGGAGTGCACAGGTCCGGCTCTGGCCTGACCCGGGCCGCCGTGACCCTGGCCGGGTGGCGGGCCGTCGACCGGGGCCGGGCCACTGTCGCCGAGCTCGAGACGGGCAACCTGCTCGACCTCGGCCGCCTGATCGTGGCCGCAGCCCTGGCCCGCGAGGAATCCCGCGGCGCCCACCACCGCGCTGACTTCCCAGACAGCCGCCCGGAACTCGCCCGGCCGCGCTTCACCCGGCACCCGGCGTCAACCCGCCCTCTTCTCACAGTTCCATCGCAGCCTTCGGAGGCCATCGCATGCTGACCACACACGCCATCGACGCCGTCGTGCGGGCCGCCCTCGACGAGGACGCCCCGTGGGGCGACCTCACCAGCGAGATGCTGATCCCCGCCGACGCCGTCGCCACCGCCCAGCTGGTGGCCAGGGAAGCCGGCGTGTTCAGCGGCGGGGCCGTGTTCGCTGCGGCGTTCCGACTGGTCGACCCACGCATCGCGGTGCACCTCCACGTCACCGACGGCGCCGCCTTCGCTGCGGGCGACCTGCTCGCCGAGGCGTCCGGCCCGGCCCGCGGCATCCTGCAGGCCGAACGGATCGGACTGAACTTCGTGCAGCGGATGAGCGGCATCGCCGCCCTCACCGCCCAGTACGTGGCCGAGACCGCCGGCACCGCGGCCCGCATCGTCGACACCCGCAAAACCACACCCGGCCTGCGCGCGTTCGAACGCCAGGCCGTGCGCGACGGTGGCGGCCACAACCACCGGTTCAGCCTCTCCGACGCCGTGATGGCCAAGGACAACCACCTTGCTGTGCTGAGCGCCGGCGGCATCGGCCTCACCGAGGCGCTGCTGGCCGTACGCGCCAAGCTCTCGCACACCACCCACTTCGAGGTCGAGGTGGACACCCTCGAGCAGATCGAACCCGTGCTCGCGGCCGGCATCGATACCATCATGCTCGACAATTTCGACGCCGACAGCCTCCGCGAGGGCGTGCGCCTGGTCGCCGGCCGGGCCATCGTGGAGGCCAGCGGCGGCGTCTCGCTCGACACCGTCAGACGCATCGCGGAGTCCGGCGTCGACGTCATCTCGGTGGGCGCCCTCACCCACAGCGTTCGCTCGCTCGACCTGGGCTTGGACGTGGTGATCCTCACCGAGGATTGACCACCCCTTCCCCGAACCCGGAGCAGCCATGATCTACCTGGACAACGCCGCGACGACGCCGCTGCGCCGCGAGGTCGCCGAAGCCATCTGGCCGGTCATGACCCGCGGCTTCGGCAACCCGTCCAGCCACCACCGGGTGGGTGAGGCCGCGGCCGCCACGCTGAAGGCCGCCCGCGCCCGCATCGCCGGGGTGCTCGGCTGCCGGCCCGGCGAGATCACCCTCACCGGCGGCGGCACCGAGGCCGCCAACCTCGCGGTGAAGGGCCTCGCCCTGGGCTCCCCGCGCGGCCGGCACATCGTTAGCACCGCCCTCGAGCACGAGGCCGTGCTCGAGTCCTGCGACTATCTGCGCCGGCTGCACGGCTTCGAGATCACCCTGCTGACCACGGATACCTCCGGCCGGGTCGATCCCGCCGAGCTCGCCAGGGTTCTTCGGCCCGACTCCACCCTCGTCACCGTGCACTACGCCAACAACGAGATCGGCACCGTGCAGCCCATCCGGGAACTCGCCGCCATCGCCCGCGCGGCCGGTGTACCGTTCCACACCGACGCCGTGCAGGCCGCCGGCTGGCTGGAGCTGAACGTCGTCGACCTCGGCGTCGACGCGCTGAGCATCTCCGGACACAAGCTCGGCGCGCCCCAGGGCGTCGGCGCGCTGTACCTGCGCGGTCGCCTGCAGGTCGAACCGGTGCTGCACGGCGGCGGCCAGGAGCGCGGCCGGCGCAGCGGCACCGAGAACGTGGCCGGGGCCGTGGGGCTCGCCGTGGCCCTCGACCTGGCCGAGGCCGAACGGCGGGAGCTCGCGCCCGCCCTGACCGTGCTCCGCGACGGTTTCGTCGCAGCGGTCCTGAAGAGCACCCCCGGCGCGGCGCTGACCGGGGACCCGCTGCACCGGCTGCCCGGCCATGCTTCGTTCACCTTCGCAGGCACCGGCGGCGAGGCCGTGCTGCTCGAGCTCGAACGCCACGATATCGTCTGCTCGAGCGGGTCGGCCTGTGCCGCCGGCAGCGACGAGGCGTCACACGTGCTCACGGCCCTGGGCATTCCCGCCGATCTCGCCCAGACCGCTGTGCGGTTCACCCTGTCGGCCACCACCACCGCCGCGGAGCTGACCGAGGCAGCCACCCGGGTGCGCGAGGCCGTCGCCGCCGTGCGCGGCCTGGCCGGCTGACCAGCGCCCCGGCCGCCCCCTCGCTCGCAACTGTTCCCGAACCGGACAACTGCGTCCCTTGGGTTCAGGGGGTCGTTGCAACACCTGATTGATTGAGGTGTTGGTTATGGGTGGTCGTGTTGGGTTTCCGCGTGAGGTTCGTCGTCGGTTCTGGGAGGAGCTCA